>JAKEEX010000231.1 GCA_022616315.1 Myxococcaceae bacterium | reverse complement strand
AGGGAGGCCGGCAGGGTACCACGCAGGCGAACCCCCTGAAATTTCTTGGCAATCCGACGGCCTGGCGGCCCAGCGGGCAAGGGAGCATCCACCGGCGCGTCCTTCCCGCGCATCCCTCTTAACGCGGCGCACCGTCCGGGGGACGATGCTCGGCGCCGTGTACACACCCGACTCGCTCGTCCTCGCTGGCCGCTTCCGCGTCGTCCGTCCCCTCGCCCAGGGAGGCATGGGGGACGTGTACCTCGCAGAGCAGGTGTCGCTTCAGCGGCGGGTCGCGCTGAAGGTGCTCCGACAGGAGCTGCAGCAGAAGCCGGGGATGGCGGAGCGCTTCGAGCGCGAGGCGCAGCTGCTCTGCTCGGTGGACCACCCGGCGGTCGTGCGCATCATCGACGCCGGACAGGACGACGGCGCGCGCATCCTGGTCATGGAGTACGCGGAGGGCCGCACGCTGGCGTCGCTCCTCGCGGCGGGCCCGCTCGAGATGCAGCGCGTGGTGCCGCTGTTGCTGCAGCTGGCCGAGGGGCTCTGCGCCATCCACGCTGCGGGAATCATCCACCGCGACCTCAAGCCCGAGAACGTGGTGCTGGTGCCAGGCCCCGTGGGCGACCAGGCGAAGCTCCTGGACTTCGGCATCGCGCGCCTGGCGGAGGCGTCCCACGACAGCGTGTTCAGCCAGGCAGGCGTGGTGCTGGGCACTCCCGAGTACGTCTCTCCCGAGCAGGCGACCGGGGCGCGCGTGGACTTCCGGAGCGACCTGTACGCACTCGGGCTGCTCGCCTATCGCTGCCTGACGGGCGCCCTCCCCTTCGCTGGCCCCACCCCGCGCGACTTCCTCACTCAGCACGTGGGCACACTGCCCACGCCGCCCTCGGTGATGCGCCCGTCGCTCCTGGACTTTCCCGCGCTCTGCGCGCTGGTGATGCGGTGCCTGGAGAAGGACCCTGCGCGCCGTCCCGCGTCGGCACGGGACGTGGTGGAGGCGCTGAGGGGCCCGGGCATCGCAATGCACGCCGGCCGCGGCTCCACCACCGACGTGCTCGCCACGGAGCCGCCCGTTCCTGCCTTCACACTTGGGCAACCCGGTGAGCTGCGAGCCACGAGCACCGAGCCCCTCTGGGCCACCCACTCACCTCTCCCCCTGGGAGAGGGAAAGGGTGAGGGGGCTGTGACACCCTTCGCCATCACTTCGCTCCCGCAGCCCGTGGAGCCCGCGCAGACACATCGCGAGCCGGAGAATCGTCCTGGGCTCGACCTCCACGTGCTCTCACGCCAGCTCGTGTCAGTCACGCGAACCGCGCTCGCCATCACGGGACGCGCAGCCGCAAGCGCCCTCCGCGCGACCGCAAGCGCCCTCCGCGCGACTGCACGCTGGGCGGAGCAGCAGACGCGCGATGGCACCCATCTGGCGAACTTCAGGATCTACGCGGCCACACCTCTTGCCACGGCACGCGCGGCGTTCTCCGCCCGCCTTGCCACGGCACGCGCAGCGTTCTCTGCCCTTCCGCCACGGACCCGGCTGGCGTGGCTCACGGGCGCAGCGCTGGCGCTCCTCGTCACGGTCGCCGCGACGACCCTGAAGCAGTCCACGGCCACGCGCGTGCAGCAGATGCTCGAGACGAAGCAGCTCGACGAGGCGCTCTCGCTCCTGGACGCCGAGCTGCGCGCGGGCGCGGGGCCATGGGCGCGGACGCTGAAAGCACAGGTCCTCCACGCGAAGGGTCGGCATCGCGAGGAGCTGTCCGAGCTGCTCGGCCTCACCGACGAGGAGCGGCAGGAGATTGACGCCGAAGTCCTGCGCGCCCTCGCGGAGGACTTCGGCCGCGCCGAGCGCAGCGCGGCCTTGAGTGAGCTCCTCACTACGCTCCCCGCCCGCACGGTGGACAACACCTTCGGCGAGCTCGCGCGCGAGGAGCCCTCACTTCGCCAGTGGGGCGCACTGCTCTTCCTCGAAGGCACGGGACGCGCAGTCACGCTGGACCTGGCGGACCTCTACGTGCGCGCATTGGACATGAAGGAGTGCCACGTGCGCGCGGCAGCGGCACGGCGCCTGGGCGAACTGGGCGATGCCGATGCCGTGGCGCCCCTCACCCGCATGCGGGACGAGAAGTCGAAGAGGCCCTGTGGTCAGGAGGAAGCCGCCGTGGCGCTGCGCACCCTCGAGCGGAACGCCAGCCGCTGAGAAAAGCTCCACGCATGCCTCTGCCCGTCCGCGCCATCGTCTTCGACCTCGGCAACGTCATCGTCTTCCACGACAACGCGCTCCTGTTCCGAAGGCTCGCGGAGCGCGCGGGACTCTCCCCTCAGGAGGCCACGCTCCGGCTCACCGGACCGCTGTGGAACCAGGCCAACCGCGGCCAGGTGGATGCAGAGGGCCTGCGCCAGGGCGTGTGCAATCTGCTCGGCGTGGACATCCCGGACGCGGAGTTCTTCGAGCTGTGGAGCAGTCACTTCACGCCCAATCCGTCCCTGTTCCCGCACCTGGAGACGCTCGCGGGGCAGGTGCCGCTGGTGCTGCTGAGCAACACCAACGTGCTGCACATCGCGTGGCTGCGGCCGCGGTTGCCGGTGCTCGAGCGCTTCCGGCACCTTCTCCTGTCCTACGAAGTAGGGCTCGTGAAGCCGGAGCGTGCGTTCTTCGAGGAGGCCCTTCGGCGCGCTGGCACCCGCCCCGAGGAGACCCTCTTCTTTGACGACATGCGCGAGTACGTGGACGCGGCGCTTGCGTTGGGCATGCGCGCGCACGTCTTCACCGACACGGAAAGCTGGGTGGAGTTCATGCGGCGCGAGGCACCGGAGCTGACGCTCGGGTGAGCGGTGACGCGGAGACGAGCACGGGTGGCACAACCCCCTCACCCTTTCCCTCTCCCAGGGGGAGAGGGGT
>JAKEEX010000230.1 GCA_022616315.1 Myxococcaceae bacterium | reverse complement strand
TGCTTAGCTTTCTGCCCATGCAGCCCATCCCGGCCTGGGCCTGGCTCACGTTCGGGGCCCTCGTTCTCGTCCTGCTCACGGTGGACCTCGCGGTGCACCGCGGGGAGCATGCGCAGTCGCGCAAGGCGGCCGTCGTCTGGAGCATCGTCTGGGTGGCCGCGGGGCTCGCGTTCAACGGCTTCGTCTGGGTCGCCTTCGGCGGCCATGCCGCAGAGGAGTACCTGGCCGCCTACCTCATCGAGAAGAGCCTCAGCCTCGACAACATCTTCGTCTTCTTCGTCATCTTCCAGAGCCTGAACATCCCCACGCAGTTCCAGCACCACGTGCTGTTCTGGGGCATCTTCGGCGCGCTCGTCTTCCGCGCCCTCTTCATCTTCCTCGGCGTGGCGGCCATGGAGCGCTACGCCTGGGTGTCCTGGCTCTTCGGAGCGGTCCTCATCCTCACGGCGGTGCGCGTCTTCCGGGAGGACCCCGCGGGGCGCAAGGAGAACCGCGTGGTGAAGTGGCTCTCCAGGCACCTGCCGGTGACGCACGTCGTGGACCAGAAGCGCCTCGTCGTCGTCCGCGACGGGAAGAGGGTGGCCACCCCGCTGCTCATCGCGCTCATGGGCCTGGAGCTCACCGACATCGTCTTCGCCATCGACTCCGTGCCCGCAGCCTTCGCGGTGACGCACGAGCGCTTCATCCTCTACAGCTCCAACGCCTTCGCCATCCTCGGGCTGCGCGCGCTCTACACGGTGCTCGCGCACAGCATCCAGGGGCTGAAGTACCTGCACTACGGCCTGGCGGTGGTGCTGGGCTTCGCGGGCGTCAAGATCCTCGTGGACCGCTGGGTCCACATCCCCGCGCTGGCCTCTGTGGGCTTCATCGTCCTCGTCGTGGGCATCGCGGTCTGGGCCAGTGTCCGCGCACGCGCTCCCCTCTCCCCCTGGGGGAGGGACAAAGTGAGGGGGCCGTGAGCCCCTACGCCACCACCAGCTCCTCGCCGGGCGGCAGCGGACGGAAGGCCTCCTCCACCATGGCCTCCGTCACCTCCTCCAGCGTGGAGGGCCTCCAGTGGGGACGCCCGTGCTTCTCCACCAGCACGGCGCGGATGCCCTGGTGGAAGTCCTCGCGCGAGGTGCACGCCCGGGCGAGCCGGTACTCGAGCGTCACCACCTCCGGGTAGGAGAGCGCACGTCCGCGCCGCAGCAGCGCCAGCGTCACCTTCAGACCGAACGGGCTCATGCGCGTCAGCGTGGCACGCACGTCCGCGGCCCACGCGCTGCCCTCGCGCACGAGCGCCTGGAGCACGTCCTCCACCCGCGCGTGCGCAAAGCAGCGCTGGATGGCCTCTTCCATCGCCTCGAGGGGCGCAGTGCCCGCGGGCTCCGAGAAGCGCGCGAGCACACCGTCCACGACGGCACGCACCTCTCCGCGGAAGTCCGCCGCCTCGAGCGCGTCGAGAAGCGCAGGCAGACGCGCGGCCGGCACGTGGTGCGTGGCGTAGCCGACGTGCAGCGCATCCGCCGCACCGCACCGCGCCCCCGTCAGCCCGAGGTAGGTGCCCAGCTCGCCCGGGTAGCGCGGAAGGAACCATCCACCGCCCACGTCGGGAAAGATGCCGATGGCCGTCTCGGGCATCGCGAGGACGAGCCTCTCGGTGACGACGCGGTGGCTGCCGTGTACGGAAAGCCCCACGCCCCCACCCATGCAGATGCCATCCACGAGGGCGATGAAGGGCTTGGGAAAGGTGTGGATGAGGTGGTTGAGCCGGTACTCCTCGCGGAAGAAGTCCCGCCCCAGCCGCCCATCCCCCTCCCCCGCCTTCTCCCGCGCGAGGGACTCGTGCACCGCGCGCACGTCCCCGCCCGCGCAGAAGGCCTTCTCTCCCGCGCCGCGGATGACCACCGCGCGGACGTCGGGTGATGTGGCCCACGCCTCCAGCTGCGGATGGAGGACACGAATCATCCCGAGGTTGAGCGCGTTGAGCGCACGCGGGCGGTGGAGCGTGACGAGCCCCAGGGGGCCCCGCGTCTCGAGGAGGACGTCCTCCGTCATGGCCCGGTGAGCTTCGACAGCGCCGCGGCCATCTCGGGAAGGGGCACCACCCGCTCCGCCCCTCCGCACTCGATGGCCTCCTTGGGCATGCCGAACACGACGCTGGTGCCGCGGTCCTGCGCGAGCGTCACACCACCGGCGCGGCGGATGGCGAGCATGCCCGCGGCCCCGTCCCGCCCCATCCCGGTCAGCAGCACCGCGATGGCGCGGCTGCCGTACTCCCGCGACACCGACTCGAAGAGGACGTCCACGGCGGGACGGCAGCCGTGGCGCTCCGGCTCGTCGGACAGCCACAGGCGCCCTCCGCGCACGAGCAGGTGCCGGTTCGCGGGCGCCATCACCACCACGCTCTTCCCCGGGGGCGGCACGAGCTCCCCGTGCATGGCCATGCGCACCGGCTGGCGGATGCGCTGGGAGAGCCAGTCCGCAAAGGAGCGCGCGAACGGCTCGCCGATGTGCAGCACGAAGAGGATGGGCAGGGGGAAGTCGCGCGGCAGCCCGCGGAACACCTCGGCCAGCGCGTTGGGTCCACCGGTGGACGCGCCCACCACCACCAGGGAGTGGCGGCGCGGCGCCACCTTTGGCTGCGGCCGCTCCGGCAGCGGCTGGGGAGCGCGTGGCCGCCCCTCGAGCTTCGCGCGCGGATGCGTGATGACGGCGATGCGGGAGACGAGCTTCACCGTGGCGACGAGCTTCTGCTCCCAGGCACC
>JAKEEX010000229.1 GCA_022616315.1 Myxococcaceae bacterium | reverse complement strand
TGTTCGTCAACCTGTCCGTCCGCGACCTCGAGAAGTCGAAGGAGTTCTTCTCGAAGCTCGGCTTCGAGTTCAACCCACAGTTCACCGATGACAAGGCCGCGTGCATGGTCATCAGCGAGGAGGCGTACGTGATGCTCCTCGGCGAGCCGTTCTTCAAGACGTTCACGAAGCGGGAGCTCTGCAACACGGGCACGCACACGGAGGGGCTCTTCGCGCTCTCGTGCGAGAGCCGGACCGAGGTGGACCAGATGGTGAGGACCGCCATCGCCGCGGGCGGCAAGCACGCGATGAATCCGCAGGACCACGGCTTCATGTACGGCTGGAGCTTCTACGACCTCGACGGCCACCACTGGGAAGTCATGTGGATGGACCCCAAGGCCCTCGCGAAGTAGCCGCAGAATTCAGCGAGCGCTGCGCCTTGGCGAGCAGCTGCTCCCCTTCGCGTACCCAGCCGGACGCGTCCGGCTCCCCGCGTGCCTCCTGGGCCCGGGCGAGCTCCACGGCCCGCTCGGCCCAGTCGCGGCTCTCCGCCGCTGCCCCGTTGGCGAGCAGCGCTTCGGAGAGCACGAGCAGGTTGGGCGGGTACTCCGGGGCGAGGGCCACCGCCTTGCGCGCCTCCTCGAGCCCCTGCTCCGCGTCGCCGGGGCCAAGGGGCCAGCCTGGAGCGCGCAGCAACACCAGCCCCAGCACGCGCGCAGGCCCGCCATGGTCGAAGCGCGGCTCCAGCTCGGCGGCGCGGCGCAGGTGGACCACCATCTCCTGGAGGCCAGCGATGGCGGTGGCGTGCCGCTCCCGCGCCTGGACGCCGAGTGCGAGGGCCAGTCCGTAGTGGCACTCTGCACGCTCCGGCGCGCGTGTGAGGCACAGCTGCCCGGCCTCCACCGCGGACCCCACCAGCGCGTCGCGCTCTGCCGCCTCCGCTCCATGCTCCAGGCGCCACAATCTTGCCTGGATGGCGCCGTACAGCCCCTCGACATCGTGAGGCTCCCCGTGCGCGGTGGCGAGAAACAGCGTCTCGGCGCGGCGCACTGCCTCCGGGAGCGGACGCCTTGCGAACGACGCACGGGCCTCCGCGAGGAGCTGGGTGGCGCTCTGCCCAGGGGGCATCTGCGTGGGCCCGAGCCCGGTGGTCGGGCGCAGAGTCTTCGGGGCGGAGGCGCAGGCGAGCGCCAGGCATGCGAGCGCTGCCCCGAGGACGCGCCTCACGGTGCCGCGCCCGCCAGTCGCCTTGCCGTCGCGAGGGCGCCGGCGTCCATGGGCAGGAAGCGGGACATCCGCATGGCCTGCAGGGTCGCTCCTGCAGGGTCTGCGGAGAGCTTCACCAGCGACTGCTCGAGGGACCTGCGCTTCGCAGAGGGCAGGCGCTGGCCCACGGTCACCACGAAGCCGGAGGGGAGCGGCTCGGACCGTGCCACCACCTCGAGCTCGGCAGCGAACGGCAGTGAGGAGAGCGCCGCTGTCTGGGCCCCGTCCAGCAGCACGGCCACGTCCGCCCCGGACGCGGCCTTGCGCAGCTGCGAGAGCACCTGGCTGGACTCGATGACCTTGACCGACTCCGGCAGCTTTCCCCAGCCGGAGAGGGCGCCGCGCACGAACCCGGGTGCGTAGCCGGCCGTGGACGCGAGCGTGAAGCCGGCGAGTGCTGTGGGCGACGCCACCCGGCCCTTCTTCGCCACGAGGGCCCACACCTCGGTGGGGCCGGAGGCCCCCTGGAGGACCACCTGCATGCGGGGCTCGAGCGCGAGCGCCCGGGTGTGCTTCACCCAGAAGGGAAGGGGCACGAGCGCCACCCCGGTCTCCCTCTGCGAGAGCCGGGCGAGCCCTCCCTGCTCCGTGGGCTCATAGCCGGCCCCCAGGGACGCGGCGGGCCACCCCGCCCCCCGCGCCACGGCCGCCGCGAAGGCGTCCATGTGGGGCTGGGCCTCGGCGCTCGTGCCGGGATAGCCGGGAGCACAGGCGAGGAAGAGGGTCTTCTCCGACTCCCGCGCCTGGGCGGAACCGACGGCGAGGAGCACAGCTGCGGTGAGCGCGGCACGCATGCGGGGCGACCTTACAGCCTCGTGCGGATCCGGCAACTCTCCAGAGGCCGGTGCACGCGGCACGCACGCGGGGCAACCATCCAGACGCGTGCGGGGCTGGCCGCTCCCAAGAGACCTCCTCCGTCACCTCCTCCACGGATGCTACGGTCGGCGAGATGCCTGCCCCCTCCCGGTTGGAGTCCATCTTCCGGCGCATCGTCGCGCTCCGGCTCCCCATCCTCCTCATCACGGCCCTGGCAGTCCCCGCGGCGGCCTGGCTCGCCACGCGCATCCCGTCGGACGGCGCCATCGGTCAGCTCATGGTGCCGTCGGACCCGGACTATGTGGCCACCCGCTCCTTCCAGGCCGTGTTCCCGGAGGGGCAGGTGGTCCTCCTGTTGCTCGAGGCGGAGGACCCGTTCGCCCCGGCCGCGCTCGCGGACACGGTGAAGCTGGAGGCCGCCCTGCACCGCGTGCCGGGAGCGACCGCCATCTCGGCGCTGGACGTGTACCGACGCGCCCACCCGGGGGCGGTGCCCGCCGAGAGCGCCGAGGCATTTCGGCGCTTCGCCACCGGAACGGACGCCTTCCGCCGGCAGGGCCTGGTGGGGGACCACTTCCTGGGGCTGGTGATGGGCTTCCGCTCTCAGGACGGCAAGGCACGCGACGCCACGCTCGCGGCCATCGACGCTGCGGTGGACGGCACCCCCCTGGCCGCCGTGAGCAAGGTGCGGCGGGTGGGGGCGCCCTACGTGGAGTCGTGGATCGAGCGCGAGGCGGGCGAGGCGTCGCTGCGCTACTTCCCGGTGTTCGGCCTGTTCGTGGTGGCCATCACGCTCTTCCTCTACCGCTCCTGGCGCTCGCTGCTCGCCATCCTGCTCGCGCTGGGGACGACGGTAGCGCTGGCCGTGGCGGCTGGCGAGCTGCTCGGCTTCACGTTCACCGTGGTGTCCTCGCTGGTGCCCCTCACGGTGATGGTCACCACGCTCGCCTCGCTCGTCTACATCCACTCCCGCTTCGTCGACCAGCCCGAGGGCGTGTCCACCGACGCGCACCAGCTGTACGCGCTCTCCAACAAGCTCCTCCCGGTGACCGCCTCCACCGTTGCGGCGGTGCTCGGGTTCGCCGCGCTCGCGGTGTCGAAGATTCGCCCCATCCGGGAGATGGGGGTGTGGACCGCGGTAGGCCTGGCCCTCTCCTGGGTGGTGGTCTTCACCGTCTTCCCCGCACTGCAGAAGGTGCTGCGCACCCCCACCGGGCGCATGGTGCCCATCCGGACGCAGGTCTATGACCGGCTCACCGCGGCGCTGCCGCAGTGGACCTGGCGCTGGCGGTGGCCGCTTCTGGTGGGCTCCCTCGCGCTGTCCGCCGCGGGCCTGGGGGCCCTGTTCGGCGTCCCTGGGCACCTGGCCTCCATGAAGGTCGGCGTGGACCCTCTCGACTACGTGGACCCGGACCTGGCCATCGCCCAGGACATGCGCTTCTTCCGCGAGCACGTGTCCGGCCTCAACGTGGCGCGTGTCTGGGTGCGCACGCCTGCAGGCGAGGCCACCAACCCCGAGGTCCTGCGCGGCCTGGACCGCTTCGCGAGCGCGGTCGAGCGGCTGTCCCACGTCAATGCGGTGGTGGGCCCCACCACCTTCCTGCGCCTGCGCCGCTACGTCGCAGGGCAAGGCGACACGCTCCCGCAGGAGCCGGAGGCCTTCGCCCGCATGACCTCGGACGTCGAGCAGCTGCTGCTCACCGAGCCGGAGCTGCGCGGCTTCCTCGATGTGGGGACCCTCTCCAACGCGCAGCTCACGGTGACCTTCAGCAAGGGCGACGAGGAGGGCTACTTCGCGCTGTCACACGCTCTGCATGACACCTGGAACCGCACGGTGGCGAAGGACCCGGCGTTCCGCGGCGTGGAGATGCAGGTGGTCGGCGAGTCCCTCCTTCAGGCCAAGGTGGGAGCGAGCCTGGTGCCGACCCTCACCGAGAGCTTCGTGCTGACCGCGGCCCTCATCTTCGTGGCGTTCCTGTTCGTCTTCCGCAGTCCCTCGGCGCGCCTGATGGCGATGATCCCCTCGGTGTTCGCGATCCTGGTCACCTTCCTCGGCATGCGGCTGTTCGGCGCCCCGCTCAACGTGGCCACCACGCTGATTGCCACCACGGTGCTGGGCACCACGGAGAACGACCAGATTCACTTCTTCCACCACCTGCAGGAGGCAGACGGCAAGGGGAAGCTGGAGCTGGCGCTGCGGCACACGCTCCGCGTGTCCGGGAGGGCCATCGTCTTCGCCACGCTCATCAACGCCGCGGGCTTCCTCGGCCTCGCCTTCTCCAGCTTCCCGCCCCTGCGTCAGTTCGGCATCGTCACCGCGTCCGCGTTCCTGCTCGCGATGCTGGCGGACTTCACTGCGCTTCCGGGCTCACTGTGGATCGTGCGGCGGGAGCGTCCCGGGCCGGAGGCGTGAGCGCGTCACGCGACCGTCCTCTCCTGCCCGCCTCCCCGGACACATTCGGCGTAGAGCGCCCGCAGCGCGTCGTCCGAGCCCACGCGCTCGCTGGTCATGAGCATGATTCTCTGAACCAGGTCGCGTCCGATCTTCACCGGCGCAGGCTCGAACACCTGGGCGTTGCCGCGCAATTCGGACAAGGTCACCACTGCAAAGAACAGCGGCCACAGGCAGAACAGCCGCATGCCTGGAACGTCTCGAGGCAGCGCGAGCGTGTACTCGAGCGCCGTGTCCGCCTCCTGCTGCGCCACGTCCACGAGCTCGTCCAGGAGGGCGACCGCGCGCTGACGGTTCTCCGGCAACAGCAGCGTCTGGGCGGTCAGCCCATGCGCGGCCATGTGCGTGCGCGGAAGCCAGCAGCTGCCGCGCTCCAGGTCCTCCCGGATGTCGCGCAGGATGTTCGTCAGCTGCAGCGCCCGACCAAACGCTGACGCCCGGGGTTCCAGCTCGGAGGCCCTGGCTGCGGCATCCCGGGAGAAGTCCATGAACAGCCCCGTCAGCATCTCACCCACGGTGCCTGCCACGTAGTAGCAGTACGTCCGGGTGGCCTCGAGGTCCGCCAGGCCCTGGGGGCCGCCCTCGGTCCCGACGGTCTTCATGACGTCGCTCATCCCCTCGGTCATCGTCCTCACGCAGCGGACCACGTGGGGACGGGCGGTGGGCGACAGCGACGCGAACGCTGCGAGGACGGTGGGAGACTCGCGCACGAGCTTCACTTCAGCGGGTGGAGCCTCCGGGCGCAGCAGCTGGACTGCCCGCTCCGCGAAGCCCTTCACCTGCGCCTGCCAGCCCGCCGGAAGCTCCACCAGGCGAGCGAACTCAGGGAGCAGCTCATCGCTGGCCACCGTCTCCCCATCGGCCTCGTCCTCCAGCGTATCCGCGATGCGACACAGCAGGTACGCCACGGTGACGTCGAGGTCCAGTGGCTCGGGCAGCACCGGAATGTTGAGGGCAAACGTCCTCGAGACCTCGGGCAGGACCTCGCGGCAGAACTCTTCCGGAGCATTCATTTCTTTCATCCTCCAGCGCGATTTTCGAAGATAGAGCGTCTGACGTCGGATGTGATGCAGGTCGTCACCAGGAGCCACGCGTGTTCGACGTCCTCATCGCGGGTGGGGGGCCTGCCGGTTGCGCCACCGCCGCCGCCCTTTCCGACCTCGGGCTCTCCGTCCTTCTCGCGGATGCAGGGGTCGACCGCTCCAAGCAGCTGGCGGGAGAGCTGCTGCACCCCTCCGGCGTGGAGGACCTCCGAGCGCTGGGACTGGGCGCCGTCATCGATGGCACGCATGTGCCCAGGGTTCGGGGCTTCGCGGTCATGGATTCGGATGGGGCAACGCACCGGACCGTGGTGCTGCCATACGCCCAGGAAGAGCACGGTGTCACGTTCGAGCACGCGGCCTTCGCAGGTTCATTGCTCGAGGCGATTGGCGCAAGGGTGGGTGTGACCGTGGCCCGGGCGCGCGTCACGGACGTTCGCCGCAATGACGCCGCGGGGGTCGAAGTGGTCCTCACCGGGGAGGGGACCACCCGGCTCGTCCAGGCTCGCCTGCTGGTGGCCGCGGACGGACGTGGCTCGCTGGTGAGGAAGCTGCTCGGCATCCGGGACCACCACGAACGCATGTCCACCATGCTGGGGTTGACCGTGGACGCCCGGCATCTGCCGCACGAGGGACACGGCCATCTCTTCATCGGCGGGCCGGCGCCGGTGCTCGGCTATGCCATAGGCCACGGTGTCGCGCGGATCCTGGTGGACCTCCCGCTCGGCAGCCGTCCCCAGCGGGTGCGCGATCCCGAGACCCTGCAGGGACTGCCGGAGAACCTGCGCGCAGCGGTGCTGTCCGCCCTGGAGGCACAGCCGTCCCGGATGGCGTCGAACGACACACGCTTGCCGGAGACCATCTCCCTCGGCAGCGCGGTCCTCGTGGGGGACGCGGCCGGGTGCGCCCATCCTCTCAGCGCCAGCGGCATGGCCTTCTCCACCCGCGACGCGCGAGTGCTTCAAGCGGTTCTTCGTGAGACGGATGGGAACGTGCAGAAGGCCTTGCCCATCTACGGTCGCCGCCGCCGTCCTGCACAGCGCACCCGCCTCTCGCTGGCCTCCGCTCTCTACCGGGCGTTCACGGACCGGAGTGCCGAGATGCAGGCCCTGCGCGTGGGGCTCTTCGACTACTGGAGCAGGAGCTCGGACGGTGCGCGGGCCAGCATGGCCCTGCTCTCCGGCCGCGAGACGCGGACTTGGTCCATGGCTCGCGAATACGCGCGTGTGGTGGGCTACGGCGCCGCCTCGCTCCTGTCCGAAGGACTCCGTCCCGGTGGGCGCAAGCTGGAGGAGCTGGTCGGCGCCGGGGCCGGGCTGGTCGCTTCCGCCTGGCCGCACGTGCGAAGCGCGGTGCGGGGTCAGGTCGAGGCGGCCGGTCAGCGGTTGAAGCTGCCGCTCGAGACGCCTTCGGCGGGCGAGCTGTCGGTGGGAGAAGCGCGAGCGCCCGAGCGTTCCCGGCCATCCAGCTCGTAGGTGCGCACTCGCAAGCCCACCCGCTCGGCGGAAACGGCCTGCGTGCACACCGGGGCGGACGGCGCCGGCCTGGGCCGGATGCTCGTCCACCACGGCATGCTCGCCCTGGAGGGGGGCCGTTCCGAGGCCGAGCACGGTCATGCTCGTGCGCTCGCCCCGGTCGCCAGTGCCATCTCCTCCGGAGGAAGCGAAGCGAGGATCTCGCGGGCCTTCTCCACCTTCACGTGGCCCGCCTTCACCAGCAGGTTGGCCACCTTCTCCACCCAGTCCCCGCGTGCACCGGCGGTCACCGC
>JAKEEX010000228.1 GCA_022616315.1 Myxococcaceae bacterium | reverse complement strand
GGGCCCACGCGAGCGGAAGCGGGCGCTGAGCGAGGACGGTGCGGTCAAGCCCGGCGAAGACGGAGGGGGTGAAGACGCGCAGGAAGCGCGCCTCGACGTACTTGCGGTCCGAGGTGCGCCAGAAGGTGCGACGGCGCACGCGCACCTCGGCCACCAGCTTCACCGTCACCGAGCCCTTCAGCCGCCGGCCACCGCGGCCCCGGCGCGCGTCCGAGAGGGTGGAGTAGACGCGGGCGCGCTTGCCCACCACGCGCGCGTAGACGCCGGGAGTGAGCGCACCGTCGGGAACGAGGGGCAGCTCACGCAGGCGCGGGGCACGGAAGTTGGCCTCCAGGTAGCGGGCGCACACCCAGCCACGCGGCTCCACCTCCACCCAGACCTCACACCCCGGGCCCTTCACCGCGCGCAGCCAGCGAACGCGCATGTCCTGTGCGAGCGTGCCGATGGGTGACGCGTCCTCGCGTGGCTCCGCGCGCACGACGATGGAGCGGAGCACCCGCAGCGAGCCAGCCTCGGGTGCGAATGGAATCTCCTCCCAGGACAGCTCCTCCTGGGCGCTCTCCAGTGTTCCCGCAGCATCCGCCTCCGGCGGCTCCAGCGGCGCGAGCACCTCCGTGCCGGTGTCTTCGCCGGAGAGGAGGAGCGGAGAGGGGAGCGCGTCCACCACCTCGGGGGCGTCTGCGGAAGTGGGTGCAGCTCCTTCCGGAGACACGCTCCCGGGAGGCAGCGTCGGCACTTCGTACGGCTCTTGCGGGACGGGCGTGCACCCGAGCCCGAGCGCGAGGAGCCCGGGCATCAGTCTGCGTCGCATCAGGCCGGCAGAGTATGGCGCGAGTCCGCGAGGACTCAACGTCGGCGGAGGTAGGTTTGGGCCGCAACTGTGTGTCCACACGCTGCACTCGTGCAGAGAGAGCGGCGAATGGCAGGGCCGACGGAACGGTGCGCCTCTCGGGTGGCGCGCTCGCGGGGCCTCGCCTGCCAGCCTGATGCAGCGCGTGTCAGTCCGGAGACGCTGGCGCATCTTCCCGGGCAGGAGGTGCACCATGGGTGCTCTGTTGCGCGCGCTCGGCGTGTTGGGAGTGGCGGACGCAGTGTGGGTTGCTCTGGCGCCGAAGCGCTGGTCGAAGTTCTGGCAGCGCTCCCTGCGCACGATGAGTCGGCGCCGCGGGCTGTCACGCACCGCGGCTGCGACGGAGCTCGGCCTCGGCCTCGCCTTCCTTCTCGCGCCGAAGCTCCTCGCGGGCGCGCGGCGCACACGGGGCTCCCTCCCGGCGGCGGCCGGCGCACACTGAGGTGGGTGGCTGTCAGCCCCCTGTCAGTCCGCCTGCCCGGTCGAATGGGTGGCGCGCGCGGTCCTCCCTGAGCAACACTTCCCTCCGCTGACGAAAGGAGGTGGTGCCATGCCGAGTGACTCCAGACTTTGCGTGGTGGCCCCCTTCGTCGGTCGGGCGCAGTAGTTCTCACTGCTCCCTTCCGACGCGGGGTGCTTCCGCAGCGAGTCCCGGGCCTGCTCCGCCGCACCCGAACGAGGGCGGTGGGGCAGGCCCTCTTACTTCCTTATTTCCGCGCGTCGCTCCTCACATGGGCGCCGGGATGTCGTGCTGGGCGATGTACCAGTGCTTGTCCGGCTGGTAGGCGAAGGTGCCCAGGACGGGCTCTTCGAGGCGCTCGAAGTCCTCGGTGCGCATCTCCAGCAGCTCGTCGTGGGTGCCCGCGCGGAAGGCGATGCGGTCGTGCTCGCGGAGCGACTCGTCCATCACCACGCCCATGCCGTAAAGCCCGCCGAAGGGTGGCTCGGCGCCCAGCTCGCAGTTGGGGAAGCGGGATTCGAACTCGTTCTCCTCGAGGAGGCGCACCGAGCCCACGCCGAGCAGCTCCTCGAGCCGGTGCGTGTCCACCATGCCCGCGGCAGGGACCACCGCCAGCATCGGCTCGCCGTCGGCCTCCACCACCACCGTCTTGGCGAGGCGGAAGCCGCTGATGTGCGAGGACTGCGCGGCGTGCTGCGCGGTGATGGTCCACCGGTGGCGGCGATGGGAGAAGGGAACCTTCTTGTTGTTCAGGTACTCGGTGATGTTGCGGGGGATCATCGCAGGACACCTCCGCTTCAATGTTGGGGGCTCTGCGCGGAGAGGAAGGCGCGTGCGGGCGCGGAGACCGTCCCCCAAGCAGGCCCTCCCGTGGGCGGCCGCACCGCTCGGGTGCCCGGCTCCTCAGGTGGGAGGCAGCAGGTGCGAGCGCACGCCCGAGGACACGACCCACAGCTGGTATGACGTGCGGGTGATGGCCACGTGCAGCCTGCGCCGAGCCTCGTCCGTCTGCGGGTAGGCGCGCGCGGTGACGTCCGGCAGGACGACGTAGTCGAACTCGAGGCCCTTCACGTTCTCCACGTCCGTCACGTCCACGCCGGGCTCGAAGGAGAAGTCCCCTTCCAGCACCAAGCGGGCCCACTCCATGTCCTGCACCACGCGGTGGAAGGCGCGCGCGGACTCCGCACTGCTCGCGATGACGGCCACCGAGGCGTGGGGCTCGCGCTCGAGCAGCTCCCGCAGCGCCTCGCCGACGAAGAGGTGGCCTTGCGCCTCGTCGGGGAAGTGGTGGAAGCCCACGGGCGCCCCCTCCCGGCCACGCCGGGTAGGCGTGCTCGTGGCCTGCTCACCGAGCACGTGCTGCGCGAGCTCGACCACGGGCCGGGGACAGCGGTAGGCCACCTGGAGCCTGCAGGTGGCCGCGTCACGGATGCCGAGCTCCGCGAGGGCCGAGGGCCAGCCCGCGAAGCTGGTGGAGGTCTGCTGCATCTCGTCCCCGGCGAGGGTGCAGCTGCGCGTGTCGCCGAGGAGGCGGCCCACGACGAAGAGCTCCGCGAGGGAGAAGTCCTCGGCTTCGTCGAGCACCACGTGCGCCAGGCGCTTGAGGCCCAGCCCCGCGGATTGAGCCTTGAGGAAGAGGAGGAGAGGGAGGTCCTCCACGTCCAGGGTGCCGGCCAGCGCGTCGGGCGTGTCGCTCTCGATGCTCTTCCCGTCCACCGTCACGAGGGCGTCCGGGTCCACGCCCTCGAGCAGCTCCGCGAGCGGCGTGGCGGACTGGAGGCGCGCGTGCTCGAGCGTCTCGTCGATGGCGGTGAGGGGCAGGTCCCCGCGGGCCTGGGCCACGACCGTCTCCACGAAGCGACGGTCGGTGAAGGCCTCGGTCAAGCGCTTGCGCAGACGCGGCAGCGTGGTGGCGGAGTGTGGGAGGACTCCCAGACGGGCCGCGAGCGCGCGACGCAGCGCGGGGTGCCGCTTGAGCTGTGACACCAGCGGCGGCGTGTCCTCCCATAGCGTGAGCTTGCGCACTCCGAACGCGGCGCGTGCCGTCTCGAGGGACCACGCGGCGAGCGTCTGCACGGACACCTTCGCGAGGCCGAGGGGCGCGAGGAGTCTGCGCGACAGACGTGCCAGGCCCTCCTCGGGGACGATGACCTTCATCCGCGACTCGGGGTAGTCCGCGGGCGCGTCGAAGGCCACCTTGGCGAGACGGTGGAGTGCGACAGTCGTCTTTCCACTGCCCGCGCTTCCCAGGACGAGCAGCGGCTTGTCGGCGCCCACGCTCACGGCGTCGAACTGCTCTGAGTCCAGGAGGGCCGTGACGGCGGAGGTCTCCTCGCGGCGCGTGGTGCCTCTCCCGACGCCGAGCGTGCCGGGACGCACGGCCGAGCCGGTGCCACCGGCGCTGAACGTGGCGTGCCCTTCGCTCGCGCTGCGCCAGTCACCGCCGGGAGCGCGCTCGAGCAGGAGGGGGCCCGCGCTGATGCGTGTGAGCTGCCCGCGCTCGATGACCACGAGGCGGCGCGCCTCCACGGTGCCCTCCGCGAGGCGTGGGCCGAACCACTCCTCGTACTCGTCCCCTTCGCCGTAGCAGTAGAAGACGCGGGCCACGGGGGCGTAGCGCCAGTCCACGATGCGCACGTCGGCAGAGACGTCCGCGAAGCTGGTGCGGCCGAGCAGGTAGTCGCGGGGGCCCGCGGTGCCGTGCACGCGCAGGTGTGCGAAGTAGGGCGCGCTCGTGTCGGGCAGGCGGGTGGGGCCCTTGCGCTCGAGCAGCGCGCGCGCCTGGGTGGCCTGGTGGAGCAGGTGAGGGAGGTCCGCCACGTGCGCGGTGGCGGCCTCGTCACGCAGCACCTGAATCTGCGCGACGAGCCCCTGCGTGTCGGGGCCACGTCCGGTCTTGCGACGGGCGCTCTGCAGGGAGGACTGCACACGGCTCAGCAGCGCCTCCTCCTCGGCGATGATTGCCCGCGCACGCTCGGGGAGCGCTCCGACCGCTCCTCTCATGAAGCCTCTCCTCATTCCATTCTCCTCTCCCCCTGAGAGAGGGACAGGGTGAGGGGGTTGTGCCTCCGTGGCCCCGCTGTGTCACTTCTCCACGCGCCCTGTGCGCGGGAAAGTGACGTCCCGGGGGCCGAGAATCAACCGGTTCTCTCGGCGGTCGCGTCCGCGCCCGTCATGGCTCCGCGCAGGCGCAAGCCCGCCCGTGGCGCAGGTGGACTGGCTGCCCGTGACCGCACTTCACTGGGATCAGCGACATATTCCCGCATACCCACATCGCTCACACGCTCACGGTCACCCGTGAGGACGTCGGGGCTTCACGTTCGACATCCACCCGCACCGAGGGGAGAAACCTCCTCACCACGTCGATGTTCGTCTCCGCGTGACGCGAGAGCGGCAGCGCACGGAGCACGCCTCCCGCACCCAATGCCAGCGGGAGCAGCAGCTGGTCCGCCAGGTGCTCACCGCTCGGTGCGTCCGACTTCTGGTAGCGACGCACCTGCGTCACCACCCGGTCTGCCACCGCCTCCGCACGCAGGTGTCGCTCACCGAATGCGCTGAAGACCTCGGTCAGCGCTTCGCTCTCGTACTCGACCCACACGACATTCCCGGGGCCGAATCCGTCCTGCTGCTCAGGGGTGTGCTCCGAGCGCACGAGCCCGAGCGCCTCGCAGAGCACGTCCAGCTCTCGCACCGCGATACTCCCCGGTAGGTCACTCACCACCGCATGAGGGCGGATGGCGCGCCGCGCGCCACGTTCCACCAGCTCCAGGGATGACCACCGCGCAACGGGCGTCACCTCCGCAGTAAAGCGGCCGCCGCCCGCGGGTGCGTAACCGGGGCGCTCGAGCTCCACCTTCACCTGCGCACCCATCCGCGCCAGCAGAGGCAGAAAGGCGCGTTCGAGGAAGTCGAACGTGGGCGCCAGCGGGTTGTGCGTGCCTCCTTCGAGGACGAGGCGCGAGGGACGTTCCGCGCGAAGCAATGGAAGCAGCACCGTCTGGAAGACGAGCGTTGTGCTGCCGGCGCTCCCCACCTTGAAGACGTACTCCCCCCCACGCACCCGTCCCGGAGTGAAGGTGAGTGACGCGCTGCCCAGCTCGTCGCCCTCCACCTTTCCCCCGCTCACCTCCTGCGCGGCGCGGACGGCGGTGAGGTGCTGGCGCAGGAGGCCCGGCCTGCTCCTGCTCGCGCGGATGCGCTCGATGCGGAACGGCTGTCCGGTGCACACCGAGAGGGTCAGGGCCGAGCGCAGCACCTGCCCCCCTCCTTCACCCTGTGAGCCATCGATGACGAGCACCGCTGCCTCCACTACAGCCCGGGTGGGAGCGCATTGCGGCGGTGCGTCTCGAATCTCTTCGGGTCTGCCATGCGGAGCGCCTCGGTCACCGAGCGCAGCACCCGTCCGTCGCGCAGCATGAGCCAGTGACCGGGCACGCTGAACGTCCTCTCGATAGCCCCCGGCAGCCGCGAGGAGCTGGAGGGCACGATCATCAGGTCGAGCGGCGTCCAGAAGGCGAAGACGTCCACGCCCGCGAACGGGTTCTCGTCTGCGGCGAGCTCACGCAGCAGCGCGCTTCCCGGCCTCATGTCGCTCGCTCCTGCGTTGCCGCGCGCCCAGGCGAGCACGGTGCCCTGATGAGGCCCCGAGATGGAGACGAAGCGGCGCACCTGGGCCCGCCCTTCCAGTCGCTGGATGAAGTAGCGGCTGACAAGCGCGCCCATGCTGAAGCCCACCAGGTCCACGTGCGCCGTGCCCACTTCCGCGCGGACCCGGGTCACCGCGGCGGCGAGCTGTGCCGCGAGAATGGCGATTGGGGCCTCTCCGTCGTTCGGCCTCAGCTCCACCGCGTACACGCCGCAGAAGCCCGCGGCGCGCAGGTGCCCGGCGAGCGGGTCCATCGATTGTGCGGCATCATCGAGCCCGTGCACGAGGACGACAGGAGTCTCGGCGCACACAGCGCCCGAGGCTCCCAAGGGGGCGACAGCCCGTGTCGTGTCAGAAGCAGCGACGAGTGTCATGACGAGCAGGCCGAGCACGTTCCTTTGCGGTTAACACCCCGCATCCAATCGGGCAAGGGCAGCGGGTACACCATTGCCGAACATTGGTCCTCCAAGCTTGATAGGACGCGGCCATGCCGGGAGTTCATCCGAGACATCTGCTTCGAACACTCCGGACAGCCCTCGCTGCGCGCACCCGCGAGGCGGTGCAGGCATCCCTCGAGGCCTTCAACCGCATCCACCTCCCCAACGCTGCAGTCCTCCCCGTGGCCGGCGCCGTGGTGGGGCTCTACAGCGGGCTCGCGGCCGGTCTCTTCGCAAACCTCATCGGACTCGTGAGCGGCGTCGTGTTGACTCCCGCACGCCTGCTGGAGGTGCTCCGCCCCGGCTCGCGCACCGCAAAGACGCTCTGGGAGGCCTTCGCCGAGGCGGACTGGCATCCCGAGTACGCCATCATCGGCGTTCCGGTGGCGGGTGCGGCGCTGGCGCTCGCGCGGCTCATCAAGCCCGGTGGCGCGCGCGACGAGGTGAAGCGACGCATGCGCGTGCTGGCGCTGCTCGTCCTCGGGGCGCTCGGCCTGTACTACCCGCTCGTGGCGCTCACCGCGCTCAACGTCGTATTCGCCCTGACCCACGCTCTCGCGGAGCTCGTCCCGATGCTGCCCTGGTGGACGGTCCTGCTGGCCCCGCCGCTCGGCGGGCTCGTGGTGGGACACATCCTCCGCAATCACCCCGAGACGCACGGCCACGGCGTCCCCGAGGTGGTCATGGCCGTCAAGCGCGAGGAGCGAGGGCTCCCAGCGAGGCGTGGGCTGCTCAAGCTGATTGCGTCCGCGGTCACCATCGGCACGGGAGGCTCCGCGGGACGCGAGGGCCCCATCGTCTACGGTGGTGCGGCCTTCGCCTCCGGAGTGGGACGGACGCTGGGCTTCACGCGCAAGGAGCTCTCCGTCCTGCTCGCCTGTGGCGCAGGCGCGGGAATCTCCGCCTCCTTCAATGCGCCCATCGCCGGTGCCATGTTCGCGATGGAGATCATCCTGCGCGAGTTCGAGCTGAGGGTCTTCTCTCCCATCATCCTCGCCAGCGTCACCGCCACACTCGTGGGACGGGGCGTGCTCGGGCCCCACGCCGTCCTGCAGCGCACGACGTACCGGCTGGTCAATGGATTCGAGGTCCTCAACTACGTGGTGCTTGGCCTGCTGTGCGGGCTTCTGGCCTTCGCGTTCGCGCGCCTGCTGCACCAGCTCGAGCGCATCTTCCACGGACACGCACGGGGACGCGTGTCGGCGTGGCTGGGGCGGCAGACGCTCGGCACGCGTGCGGCCATCGGTGGCGTGGGGGTGGCGCTGATGGTCTTCGCGCACCCTGCGGTGTGGGGCAGCGGGACCGACTTCGTGAACCTGGCGACCGCGGGCAAGCTCGGCCTGGGCGCACTGCTCGTCGGGTGTGTGCTGAAGCTCGTGGCCACCGCCCTCACCATCGGCTCGGGAGGCTCGGGCGGGACGTTCTTCCCCTCGATGCTCATCGGGGCGCTCGCGGGGGGGGCGTTCGGGACGCTGGTCCACGAGCTGCTCCCGTTCACGACGGCGCCGAGCGGTGCCTACGCCATGGTGGGCACGGCGGGCGTCGTCGCGGGCTTCACCCGTGGGCCGGTGACGGGCCTGATGATGCTCTACGAGCTGTCGGGCAACTACGCCATCATCCTTCCGCTGATGGTGACGTGCACCATCTCCTCGGCGCTCTGCCACTCCCTGGTGGAGCGACGTGCGCCGCGCCGGCTGAGCGACGAGGAGCTCCTGGCCACGATGCCGGTGAGCACGCTGATGGTTCCAGTCTCCCCGCTTCCTCCGGACATCCGCGTGCGCCCCCTCGTCGATATGCTGCTCGCCGCGGAGGATGGCGTCCTGCCGGTCCAGGACTGCCAGGGGAGGGTGGTGGGCATCGTGCAGCTCGAGCACCTGCGGGAGGTGTGGCGCGAGGCAACGGCGCGTCCTGAGCTGATGGCCACGGACGTCGCCCGACGCGTGCCCGTCCTGTCGGCGGTCGAGGACCTCGGGAGCGCCCTGCGAAAGATGAACCTGGAGGACGTGGACGCGCTCCCGGTCCTGGACACCCGTGGCCCCGAGCCTGTCCACGGCCTCCTCACCCGTGCCGCCATCCGTCGGCGCCTCTTCGCGGAGCACACACGCTTGCACGACGAGGGCCGCGAGCCGGTGGCGCCGACGGAGGTGTCACAGTGAGAAGTGTTCGCATCGATGAGAAGACCGTTACCCATCGACACCTTCTCCGCACGATGGACGCTCTCACTGTGCGTGAGGAGGACTCCGTCCGGTAGGATGAAGGTGGATGCGCTCTTCGTCACACAGAGATGTGCCGCCAGGGCTCAGGCGCGCGCTGGAAGCCTACAAGGCGCGACTGCTGGCCCGTTTCGGCACTCGACTCGAGCGGGTGGCGCTCTTCGGTTCCTGGGCGCGTGGTGAGGCACGGCGGGAGTCGGACGTGGATGTGCTCGTCCTGGTCTCCGGGCTCACGTGGCAGGAGGACATCGAAGCCTCGCGGATGGTGGCTGACGTCTGCCTCGAAACCGATATCTGGCTTTCGCCTTCCATCTACTCGCTGGAGCGGTTTCAGCACCTGCTCTCCATGCAGAGCCCGTTCGCTGGCTCGGTGGAGCGGGAGGCCATCCCGGTATGACGGACGACATGCTCCGAGCGCACATTCGTCTCGAAGTCGAGCGGGGTGAGCAGGCTCTCACGGAAGCAGGGCACCTCGTGAATGCCGGGCTCTGGTACGGTGCCATGTCCCGCGCCTACTACGCCGTCCTTCACCATGCACAGAAGGTGCTGCAGGACGCACGCATCCTTTGCGGTGAGTTGGCTGGGTGGCTGCGGCGCAAGGCCTTGCTGGCGAGCTGAAGGCCCGATGCTGGACGCTCCGCTCCTGGTGTTCGACTTCCCCGATGGGGGCACGCCCCGCCGGCGCGTTTTCGCCGACCCGGTGGAGGTTCTCGTCGCGCACTCGTCCGACGAGGTGCGGCGCGTGTTGCGCATAGTGGAACGCGCGTCAGCGAGTGGCCTGTACTCTGCGGGCTACGTCTCCTACGAGGCGGCGCCCGCATTCGACGCCGCCTTGCGCGTGAGCCCCGGGGCGAAGCTGCCGCTCGCATGGTTCGGGCTCTTCCGTGCACCGACAGGTCCGGAGGCGCTCCCTGCACCTGGGCCGGCCTCGTTCTCTACGTGGAAGCCCAGCATCGGCAGCGATGCCTACCGACGTGGCATCGACGCCATCCGCGAGGCCATCGCCGCAGGCGAGACGTACCAGCTCAATTACACGCTCAGGCTGCGCGCGCACCTCGAGGGAGACGACCTGGGGGCATGGACCCAGCTCTGTTCGGCGCAGGGCGCGGCGTACGGCGCGTACCTGCGCCTCGGACGTCACCGCATCCTCTCCGCCTCCCCCGAGCTCTTCTTCCGCCTGGAGGGCCGCCACGTCACCACGCGCCCCATGAAAGGCACTGTCCGGAGAGGGCGTTGGGAGGAGGAGGATGTGGCGAACGCCGCGTGGCTCGCCGGCTCGGAGAAGAACCGCGCCGAGAACGCGATGATCGTGGACCTGCTTCGCAACGACCTCGGGCGCGTGGCGCAGGTGGGCACGGTGCGGGTTCCCCGCCTCTTCGACGTGGAGCGCTACCGCACGGTGCTGCAGATGACGTCCACCATCGAAGCAGAGCTGCCGCCGGAGGTGGGCCTGGACGCGCTCTTCGCGGCGCTCTTCCCCTGCGGCTCCATCACCGGTGCGCCAAAGGTGCGCACCATGGAGCTCATCGCTGCGCTCGAGGACACGCCGCGCGAGGTGTATTGCGGAGCCATCGGACTGGTGGAGCCGGGAGGGAATGCTACGTTCAGCGTGGCCATCCGCACGGTGTGGCTGGACGCGGAGACCGGCCTGGCGGAGTACGGGACGGGCGGCGGCATCACCTGGGACTCCACCGCCGCGGACGAGTACGAGGAAGCGCTCGCGAAGGCGCAGGTGCTCACCGAGCAGTGGCCGGACTTCTCGCTGCTGGAGACGCTGAGGCTCGAGGCTGGGGCGTACGCGCTGCGCGGCAGACACCTCGCGCGCCTGGCCTCGTCAGCGCGCTACTTCGGCATCCCGCTCTCGCCAGGGGTTGCAGAGGAAGCGCTGGACGCGCACGCGCGCGCACACCCGGTCGAGGCACGGCGCGTGCGGTTGCTGGTCGCGCAGGACGGTACCGTGCGCGCGGAGAGCGAACCCCTGCGTCCACTCCCGGAGGGGCCTCTCCCGGTGGCGCTCGCGCGCACGCCGGTGTCGCGACACAACCGGTTCCTCTTCCACAAGACGACCCACCGTCCTGCGTACGAGGCGCGCAGGAGGGAGCACCCGGACGCCTTCGACGTGGTGCTGTGGAACGAGGAAGGCGAGCTGACCGAGCTCACGAACGGCAACCTCGTCGTGGAGCTCGAGGGGCGACTGTGGACGCCCGCGCGCGACTGCGGGCTCCTTACGGGCACCCTGCGGGAGGAGCTGCTCGCGAAGGGGGAGCTCTCCGAGCGCGTGCTCACCCGCGATGACCTCGCCCGAGCGAAGCGGATGTGGCTCATCAATTCGGTTCGGGGCTGGGTGACGCTCGCGCTCTCATCGGGGTGACGGCCTCGTCGCTTGCTCGCGACGTCCGCCAGGCCGCCTGCTCGGCAGGGAGGCACCGCACAACGAGTGCAGCCCCCGCTCTCCGAAGGCAGGATGAGCCCTGATGGCCTCCCTCGCGCCGCTCCCCCTCCCGCTTCCGCTCCGTCCTCCCGCACGCCGCACGCGTGTGGCGCCCCTCGACGCGGCGTGGCTCCGGATGGAGAGGCCAGACAGCCCCATGGTCGTCACGGCGCTCCTGCGGCTCTCCGGGCCGTTGCCGCGCCCGGCGCTCGTCGCGTTGCTCGAGGAACGTCTCCTGCGCTTCGAGCGCTTCCGTCAGCGCGTCGTGCAGGCGGACGGTGCCGAGACCTGGGAGGAGATGCCCGACTTCGACGCGAAGGCGCACGTCCACGAGGCGCCCGCGGGAGTCGCCCAGAGAGAGGAGGCGCTGCGCGCGTGGGTGGGTGAGCTGATGGGCCTGAAGCTTCCGCGCACAGATCCGCTCTGGGCAGTTCACCGGGCGGAGGAAGCAGACGGTGCCACGGTGCTCGTCTTTCGCGTGCACCACGCCATCGCGGATGGCTCGGCGCTCCTCAGCGTCCTCCTCAACCTCACCGACGAACCCCCCACCGTGCTTGCCCCACGCCTCCCGCATGGCGGAAGCGAAGGCCTCGTGCGGCAGGCAGCGCTCGCGCTTCGGGGCACGGTGGCGCTCGGGAGGCTCGTGCTGCGCGGACGCGACCGGCCCACTCCATTCAAGGGTCCGCTCAGCGGTGAGAAGCGGGTGGCCTGGTCCGCACCCATCCCTCTGGAGCGGTTGAAGGCCGCGGCGCGAGTGGCAGGAGCCACGGTCAACGACGTGCTGGTGGCCGCGCTGAGCGGTGCGCTCTACCGCTACCTGCTCACGCACGCCCCAGCGTCCCGAAGCCACAGGACACTGCGCGCGGTCATCCCCGTGGACCTGCGGACGGGCCCGACATCGGAGGCGCTCGGAAACCAGCTCGGCCTGGTGTTCCTCCCGCTGCCTCTCGCCGCGTCCTCCGCGCTGGAGAGGATGCGGGCGGCGAAGGCGGGGATGGACGCGCTCAAGCGCACTCCCGAGGCCCTCGTCGCCTTCCGCATCCTGCAGCTCGCGGGGCGCATCGCGCAGGGG
>JAKEEX010000227.1 GCA_022616315.1 Myxococcaceae bacterium | reverse complement strand
TGCCGGTGACCGGGTTCCGGACGCACGAGACGAGCAGGAGCAGAGCCACCCAGACGGCACGGCGCATGGGACCCTCCTGCAGGCGTTCTTCCTCCAGCGAGTCGCAACGTCCTACCCGAGCCGGGCACCGAATGCGCGCGGAGCGGGAGAGGGCTCGCCCACGACGGAGGGACAGCGGGAGGTGGACAACACTCCAGAAGGGAGAGGGCCCGCCTCAGGGTGCAGCTGCGCCTCTCTCACCCGTGCGTATGCGCATGGAGTGCATCGACAACCTCGTCCGCCTCGAGCTGCTGATGACGGCCTGGACCTCCTTCACGGCACACCTCCTGCGCGCAGGTGAGCGGTAGGACCTGCCGCCCCGGTCGCAGGCTCGGGAGCCGGGGCGAGCGTCCTGCCGCGCTCGAACCAGGTGTAGACAGTGGGGAGCACCAGCAGCGTCAGGAGCGTGGAGCTGATGAGGCCGCCGATGACGACGGTGGCCAGCGGCTTCTGGACCTCGGCGCCCGCTCCCGTGGAGAGGGCCATGGGGATGAAGCCGAGCGAGGCGACCAGCGCCGTGGTGAGCACGGGCCTGAGGCGCACATGCGCGGCGTCGTGCACCGCCTGCGCTGGAGGCCGGCCTTCCTCACGGTAGCTGCGAATCTGCGTCACCAGCACCAGGCCGTTGAGGACGGCCACGCCGAAGAGCGCGATGAAGCCGACCGCCGCGGAGATGGACAGCGGCATGCCTCGCACCAGCAGCGCCACCACGCCTCCCGTCACCGCGAAGGGGATGTTGAGGTAGATGAGCAGCGCGGGTCGCACCGCGTTGAAGGTGGTGTAGAGCAGGACGAAGATGAGCAGGAGGGTGAGCGGCACCACGAAGGCGAGCCGCCGCGTGGCGGACTGGAGGCTCTCATAGGTGCCGCCCCAGTCGAGCCAGTGTCCGGGGGGCAGCTGCACCTCTCGGGAGACCCGCTCCTGAGCCTCCAGGACGAAGCCCGCGAGGTCGCGCCCGCGGACGTTCGCCTCCACGGTGAGGCGCCGCTGGATGTTCTCGCGGCTCACCTGCGCCGGGCCCTCCTCCACCACGACCTTCGCCAGCTGCGATAGCGGAATGAGCTGTCCCGAGGGGCTCGCCACACGCAGGCCCTCGAGCTGCTCGACGTTCTGGCGCGCCGAGAGTGCAAAGCGCACCTGGAGGGCGAAGCGCCTCTGGCCCTCCATCACGGTGCCGACCTCGCGGCCCCCGATGGCCTCGATGGTGTCGAGCACGTCCCGGACGTTGATGCCGTAGCGGGCGATGGCCTCGCGGTCCACCTGGATACGCGCCACGGGCAAGCCTGCGACCTGCTCTGCCTTCACGTCCGCCGCTCCCGGCACCTTCGACAGCGCCACCGCGAGCCGGTCACCCAGCCGCTTCAGAGTGTCGAGGTCATCCCCGTACACCTTGAGTGCCACGTCGCTCCGGACGCCCGCGATGAGCTCGCTCACCCGCAGCTCGATGGGCTGCGAGTAGGAGAAGAGGGTGCCTGGAATCTCCTTCTCGAGGGCCTCGTTCATCTCCGCGATGAGCTCCTCGCGGCTCTCCGCCGTCGTCCACGTGTCCTGGGGCTCGAGCATCACGAAGATGTCGCTGATCTCGACGCCCATGGGATCCGTCGCAATCTCCGCGCGGCCCGTGCGGGACACGACGGTGCTCACCTCGGGGAAGCGCTTCAGCACCTTCTCGATGAGCCCCGTCTGGCGGGTGGACTCCTCGAGCGAGACGGACGGGACGCGCCAGGCCTGCAGCGCGATGGCGCCCTCGTCCAGCCGCGGGATGAACTCCGCCCCGAGGAAGGGCACCACGGCAAGGCTCGCGACCAGCACGCCCGCGGCAATGCCCACCACCGTCTTCCGCCGCCCGAGGCACCAGGCCAGCGCAGGCTCGTACACCTTGCGCACACCGCGCACGATGAAGCTCTCCTCCTCCTTCACCTTGCGCGGCAGGAACACCGAGGCGAGCGCGGGGATGAAGGTGAGCGAGAGGACGAAGGCCCCCGCCAGCGCGCAGATGACCGTGAGGGCCATCGGCTTGAACATCTTCCCCTCCACCCCCGAGAGGGCGAGGATGGGCAGGTACACCGCGCCGATGATGAGGACGCCGAACGCCGTGGGCGCACGCATCTCCACGGCGCTCCGGTAGACGACCTCCTCACGCTCCTCCCGCGTGAGCGCCCGGCCGAGCTGGTGGCTCTTCTCCGCGATGTGGCGCACCGCGTTCTCCACGATGATGAGCGCGCCGTCCACGATGAGGCCGAAGTCGATGGCCCCCAGGGACATCAGGTTGCCAGAGACCCCGAGCGCCCGCATGCCGATGAAGGCACACAGCATGGAGAGGGGGATGGCGAGCGCGGTGATGATGCCCGCGCGCAGGTTCCGCAACATGAGGAAGAGGACGACGATGACCAGGATGCCGCCCTCGATGAGGTTCCTGGACACGGTGTGGATGGTCTTCCGTACCAGGTCCGTGCGGTCGTAGAACGTGTCGATGGTGACGCCCTTGGGCAGGCTGGGGCGCAGGTGCTCCACGGCATCCTTCACCCGGTCGACCACCTCACGAGAGTTCTCACCGATGAGCATCATCACGATGCCCGTGACGGCCTCGCCCTCGCCATCTCGCGTGACGGCGCCCTGCCGGACCATGGGGGCGTACGCCACCTCGGCGATGTCGCGCACGTAGACGGGCGTCCCCTCCTCCGGGGTGGCCACCACGACGTTGCGCAGGTCATCCAGTGTCTGCACCAGGCCCTCGCCCCGGATGAGGACCTGCTCGGGCCCCCGCGCGATGGAGGCGCCGCCCGCATTGGCGTTGTTCTCCTCGAGCGCTCGGAACACTTGCCGGAGGGAGAGGTTGTAGGCAGTCAGCTTCGCCGGGTCGACCTGCACCTCGTACGTCTTCAGCTCGCCGCCGATGGAGTTGACCTCCACGACGCCGGGGACTCCTCTCAGGCGCGGCGCAACCTGCCAGTCGAGGATGCTTCGGAGCTCCATGGGCGAGTGGCCCTCGCCCTTCACCTCGAACTGGTAGATTTCGCCGAGGCCCGAGGAGATGGGGCCCATCTCCGGCGTCCCGTATTGCTCCGGGATGGCCTCGCGCGCGGCAGCCAGCCGCTCCTGGACGAGCTGCCGTGCGAAGTAGATGTCGA
>JAKEEX010000226.1 GCA_022616315.1 Myxococcaceae bacterium | reverse complement strand
GAGCGTGGCGCGCTCGAAGACGAAGGTCCCCATCGGCTCGGAGCCCGAGCCAGGCGTGTCCGGGGTGCACGCGAGGAGGACCAGGGTCAGGAGCGGTGCGCAACGGGTCATGACGGGCCTGGGGATACCCCGAATGGACGTCGGGATGCGGAGGTTTCCGCGGACGATGAACATACGCCCTGACCTGCCGGCTCTCGGGGCCTGTCGGAGGGAGCCGGTTGCTTGTCTCCCCTCCAGGCAGGGTTTTTGCGCTGGTGCCTGGCTCATGTACGTATGCGGACCGTGCAGCTCCGCAACCACTCCACCGGCCTGACCATCATTGCGGTCACTGCGCTGGCCGTGGGCATGTCGCTGTTGCCGCTGCCGGACGCGTGGCGTCCCTTCCCGGGGTTGCGTCGGACGCCGATGCCGGCTCTGCGCGCGCTCCTCCTTCCGCGAAGCAGCGCGGAGTCCAAGCCCACGTGGGACCCGGACGCCGCGGCCAAGCCTGGCACCGCCGTCGTCGCCACGGATGACCTGGGGGTCGAGCCCCTTCCGCCCGCGGCGCATGTCGGAGATTCGCCGACTCCGAAGCAGCTGGAGCTCGTCACGCTCGGCCAGGGGGAGGAGGCGCGCGAGGCACGGCGGCTCGAGGCACTCGGGCACAAGATGAGCGCACCGGGTGCCAATGTGGACCAGGGGTGTCGGAGGAAGGCACCGGACGGCGAGTGCGGCGAGACCGCCCTGGCCCCCTTCTTCGACGCGCTCACGATGCTCCGGCGCGGCGAGGGGACGCGGCCCGTGCGCGTGGTGCACCTGGGTGACTCGCTCATCGCGTCCGACCACATCACGGACGTCATCCGACGGCGCCTGCAGGCGCGCTACGGCTCCGGCGGCAGCGGCTTCCTCTTCGTGGACCGGCCCACGCGCGATGCGGGGCGGGACGTGCGCACCGGGAAGGCCAGCAGCGGATGGACCATCGAGAAGGTAACGGATGCCCGGTGGCCGCAGCGCACGCTGGGCTTCTCCGGGGTCGCCTTCTCCACCCGGGGCCAGAGCGAGCGCACAGAGTTCGAGGCCTCCGGGGCACGCGTGGCCGAGCTCTTCTTCCGCACCCAGCCGAAGGGAGGCGCGCTGGAGCTGCGCTCGGATGGCCGGCGCATCGGCCAGGTGTTCACCCACTTCCCGGAGCCCCAGGCCGCCTCCGCGCGACTGCCGCTTCCGGCCGGCGTGGGGCGGCTGTCCGTGGCCACCCGCGGCGGACCGGTGCAGCTGTACGGCGTGGCGCTCGAGACGGGAGGCCCCGGCGTCATCTACGACTCCATCGGCCTGCCGGGCGCGACCGCGGGAGTGCTGCTTCGCACCGACGAGGCCGTGTTCCGCGCGCAGCTGCAGCGTCGGTCGCCGGCGCTCGTGGTGATGATGCTCGGAGGGAACGAGGCGTTCGAGCTCTCCCGCGGACGCACCACTCCGGAGGAGGCCCGCGCGGGCTTCGTCGCGCTGGTCGGACGTGTGCGTGAGGCCGTGCCGGACGCGGCGTGTCTGCTCACCGGCCCCATGGATGCGGCGGTGCGCACCATGGGCGGCGAGCTCCAGCCACGCGAGGGCAGCCGGGAGATTGCGCGCGTGGTCCGCGAGGCGGCCCTGAAGGGTGGGTGCGCCTTCTGGGACATGCTCGAGGCGATGGGAGGGCCCGGCGCCGCGCAGCGGTGGCTCGGGGTGGGGATGCTCAACGAGGACCTCATCCACCCGCGTGCAGCGGGCGCGGACCTCCTGGGACACCTCTTCGACGTGGCGCTCGAGCGTGCCTACGTGGAGCACCAGGGCGCGGCGGCAGCACTGGATGTCCCCGGCCTCCAGGACGCAGAGGCGCTGACCCCCTTCTTCGCGGCGCTGCGGACGCTCTCGGAGAAGAAGGAGGGACGGGTGGCGGTGGCGCAGCTGGGCGCCTCGCACACGGCCTCTCACTATTTCACCGACGTCATGCGCGCCCGCCTGGCGGAGCGGTTCGGGGGCGCGGGACGGGGCTACGTCGGCGCGGGCCGGCCGTCCGAGCGGCTCAAGCCCTCGGGCGTGGAGCGTAGCTTGAGCGGCGAGTGGGCCGTGCAGGACGCACTGGCGCCCCCGGGCGGGCAGCCGTGGGGCCTCACCGGCACGCGCGCCGAGGGAGGACCCGGCAGCGAGCTCTCGCTGCGCTTCTGCGCGGACTGCCCCGAGCAGGACGTGCGCTCGAAGCTCGAGCTGCACTACCTCGAGGCACCGGGCATGGGTCGGATGGAGGTGCTGCTGGACGGTGCGCCGGTGGCGCAGCTGCCTCTCGCCGGCCTGGGTGAGCCCTTTGCGCCCGCGGCGAAGGTGGTGACGTTCGGCGCGCCGCGTGCGGCCCACACGCTCACCGTGCGCAACCTGGGGCCGGGGCCCCTGTCGGTGTTCGGAGCGTCGGAGGAGCTCCTCAGGCCGGGCATCGTCTACGACGCGCTGGGGCTGCCGGGCTCCACCATCTTCACGCTCGCAGCCCAGGACCCCGCGGCGCTGCGCGCACAGCTGGAGGCACGCTCACCGGGGCTGTTCGTCCTCTTCTACGGGACGAACGAGAGCGCGCACCCCGCGCTGGACGTGGACCTGATGCGCGCGATGTACGCCTCTGTCTTCCGCACGCTGCGAGAGGCGGCCCCCGGCGCGGCGTGCCTGCTCATCGGGCCGACGGACCGCATGGCCGCGCAAGCAGACGGCACGTGGACCCAGGCACCGTCGCAGGACCGGGTCATCGCCGGTGTGCGGCAGGTGGCGCGTGAGCAGGGCTGCGCCTTCTGGTCCGCGCGCGCGGCCATGGGCGGGATGGGGTCCATCGCCCGGTGGCTGGACGGGAGCCCCGTCCTCGCCCACCCGGACCGCGTCCACCTGACGCCCGAGGGCTACGCGCAGCTCGCGGACGCGCTGGTGGCGGACCTGCTCGCCGCCTACGAGGAGGCCCGCTAGCCGTGCTGTTCCACAGCGTCCAGTTCCTCGCCTTCCTCGCCGCGACGTTCGGCCTCTACTGGTCCGTGGCCCGCTGGAGATGGGCGCGCCTGTCCGTGCTGCTCGTGGCGAGCATCGTCTTCTACGCTGCGTGGAGCCCGTTCCCGCTGCTGCTCTTCGGGGCCTACGCCGCGGTGAACACGCTGGCAGGGCGCGTGCTGACCCGGCTGGCCAGGGTTCCACGTGCACCGCTTCCCCCGGGCGTGCCCCAGCGCGAGGTGACGGTGCAGCCGCCGCTGCCGCCGGGCCGCGTGCGCGCGCGCAAGCTCGTGCTCGCCGCCGCCATCACGCTGCACCTGGCCGGCCTCTGCACCTTCAAGTACCTGGACCTGTTCCTGCGCACCGGCAAGCAGCTGCTCGGCTGGGCCGGGGCGGCCGTGGTGCCGCACGAGTCCCTCGGGCTGCTCCTTCCGGTGGGTCTGTCCTTCGTGGCCTTCCAGGCCATCAGCTACGTCGTGGACGTCTACCGCGGACAGGTGGACGGGACGCACAGCTACCCCAAGCAGCTCCTGCACGTGCTCTTCTTCCCGCACCTGGTGGCCGGTCCCATCGTGCGCGCGAACGACCTGCTCGAGCGCTTCGACCGGACGCCGCAGCTCAGCCGCGATGAGGGCGGCCGGGGGCTGTTCCGCATCGCGCTCGGGGTGGGGAAGAAGCTGCTGGTGGCGGACGTGCTGTCGGTGGGGCTGGTGGACCGCGTCTTCACGGACCCCTCCGCCTTCACGTCCGCCGAGTGCGCGCTCGCGGTGGTGGCCTACACGCTGCAGCTCTACTTCGACTTCTCGGCGTACTCGGACATCGCCATCGGCGCCGCTGCGCTGTTCGGCTTCCCCTTCCCGGAGAACTTCCACAAGCCGTACCACGCACGAAACCTCTTCGAGTTCTGGAACCGCTGGCACGTGAGCCTCTCCACGTGGCTGCGCGACTACCTGTACATCCCGCTCGGCGGCAACCGCACCACCAAGCTCAAGGTGCTGCGCAACCTCATGGTGGTGATGATGCTCGGAGGGCTGTGGCACGGAGCGGACTGGCGCTTCGCCCTGTGGGGCACCATCCACGGCGTCCTGCTGTGCGCGACGCGCGTGTGGTGGTGGTGGCGCGGCAAGCCGAAGGAGTCCGGGCTGGTGGGCACGGTGCTCGGGATTGCGGCCACGTTCACCCTCGTGTGCCTGAGCCGCATCGTCTTCCGTGCGCCGGACGTGGAGCATGCGGGGGCGCTGGTGAAGCAGCTCGCGCTCGGAACATGGGGCCTCGCCAACGTGCAGGGCCTGGTGTGGGGCGCGCTGGCGGTGGCCGTCGCGGGCTACACCCTGCCCCGAGCGGTGTTCGACGGGGCGCAGACGGTCTTCGCGCGGATGCCCGTGCCCGTGCGCGCGGTGGCGGTGGTGGCGTTCGGGCTGCTGCTCCGCCAGGTCGCCAGCTTCGAGGTCCAGCCGTACATCTACTTCCAGTTCTGACGGGTGCCAGAGGGGTTGGGGCGCTTCCCCCACAGGACAGCGGTTGTTAGCTTGCTCTGCATGAGGCGAGAAGACGTCGAAGGCTTCCTCGGGAAGGGCTGGGAGAGGCTCGAGCAGCTCGACGCGGAACACTGGCGCACGCAGGCGGAACGGCACGGCGAAGAGTTCCTACTCGCGGCCGCAGACCAGCTTCGCCTTCAGATGAAGGCGCAGTGGCCAGATTGGCCCACCGAGGAGGAGCGCGCGGAGGACCTCGCCCACCACATTCGCCTCACCGCCGCGCTCGCCCGTGTCCACCTCCACGATCGTTGAGCTGCTCGCCGCGTTCCACGGCCTCGCATCGAGGTCGGGCGCGCGCTGGTACCTCTTCGGGGCGCAGGCAGCGGTGCTCTACGGCGTTCCGCGAATGACGGCCGACGTCGACATCACGCTCGCGCTCGAACTGGATGCGCTGCCGGCGTTCCTCGAGGCGGCACATGCCTCGGGCTTTCATGAGCGCGTTTCGGATCCACTTCGCCTCGCCCGCGAAACGCGCGTCGTGCCCCTGGTGTATGAGCCCTCCGGAATGCCAGTGGATGTCGTTCTCGCCGGCCCCGGCCTCGAGGAGCTCTTCCTCGCCGAGGCGGTCACTCACCAAATCGGGCACTTGCGTGTTCCGGTCATCCGCATTGAGCACCTCCTCGCGACGAAGGTCCTCGCCGGGCGTGCGAAGGACCTGGAGGACGTGCGGGCAATCCTTAGCAGCAAGCGCACAGCGGTGGACGTCAACGCGGTGAGGGCACTGCTCGCGGAGCTTCAGGAGGCCCTCGACCGGGCAGATCTCGTTCCCTTGTTCGACTCACTCAGGCGCGACGCGCGGCACTGAACGCATCAGCCGAGCGCCAGCGCCTCGAGCGCCAGCGCCTTGAAGGCGTCGCTCTGAGCGAGCACCTGGGCGAGTCGCACCGTCGCGGGGTCGCCTCCACGCACCGCCGGGTCCAGCTGTGCCACCACCCGTGCGGCCGCCAGCGGAGACGGCACCGCGCGCAGCGCCCGCCGTGCCGCCATGGGGAGCGCGGGGACCGGGCCGGGACGCACGAGCTGTGCCCCTTGCGCGCCGAGCGCCAGTGCGAGCGCCGACAGGTAGACGAGCTCTGCGGGGCCGAAGCACGCGAGCGCGCCGGCCCCGAGCACGAGCGTCCGCGGACCGGCCAGGTACGCCTCGACGCCACCCTGCACGTCCAGCGCCACCTCGAGGTCTGCGGCTCCCATCGCCTCGAGCGACGGCGCGAGCGCACTGTGCAGCCGCGGCATGGTGGCGGCCGTGACTGCCACTGTCTCCACCGGAGACGCGGAGAACGCATCCGGCGCGTCCACGGGCCGCTCCACTCGGGTGACGGGCACTGCTGGCGCCGGGGTGCGCGCGTCGGTGAGCGCGGATGCCACGCCCTCCATTCGCTGCGCCCGCCTGTCCTGGCCGAGCCCGCGCAGGGACTCGGCGAAGCTGCGCCACCCTTCCGCGTCCACGGGCTGTGCGGACAACAGGTCCGGCCACAGCTGGGAGGCAAGGTCGGCCCCCTCTGCCGTCGGCGCGAGTGTCACGGCGAGCCGCCGCTGCACAGGCATTGCGAGCGCGCCGGAGGACAGGAGCTTCACCGCCGACCCGACCACGTGGGGAAGCTGACCCGCCTCGAGGGCGGCGAGCATCACCGCTTCGCGCTCCCCGGGTGTCTGCGCACGCTTCTCGCGCAGCTCCAGCACGTCGGACGTCCGGCCGAGCGCTTCGGCCAGGCGCTCGCGCTCGTGGAGCCTCTCCGGCGTCTCCTCGAGCGTGCCGAGCTGCCGGTACGCATCCTCCGTCCGGCCGAGCACCTCGTACGCCTTCGAGAGCTGTTCCGCCCACGGGCGGACCGCCTCGGGCCCCGCCAGCTGGCCCAGCCTCTCCGCCATCGCCACGAAGCGCTCGGCGACCAGGGGAACCGGGGACACCGAGAGCAGCAGACGCACCGCCACCACCGACTCGCCGTCCTCCGCCAGCGCGCGCTCGAAGGCGTCGCGGGCGCGCTCCGGATTGCCGAGCGCGTTGAGGAGCAGCTCCCCCCGCTCCACCGAGAGCGCGGCGCGGGCCTTCGGGTCCTTCTCGTGCTCGAGGAGCGCCAGGAGGGTGCGCTCCGCATCACCAGGACGCCCGCTCTCGCGCTGCAGCGCGTACAGCTCACGCAGGAGGCCCGGTGCGCGCTCCGGAAGAGCCGCCACGGCTGCGAGCAGCCCCGCTTCCCTTCGCTCCCCGGGCAGCTCCCGCACCGCCTCCAGCGCCACGTCCACGAGCTCGTGGGTTCCCTGCTCGCCCAGCCGTGGCATCAGCGCCACGAGGAAGGCGTCTCCGTGCTCGCGTGACAGGTGCAGGCGCAAGGCGCGCTCACGCTCGGGAAGGCCCGGCGCGTGGAAGAGCACCTCGTCCAGGAGCGGCGCGGCCACCGTCGGTGCCTGCGCGTCCACGAGCTCGGCGAGACGCAGGAGCCCAGCGTGGTCGCTCTCCTCGCGCAGCAGGGCCGCGAGCCGCTCGACGTGCTGCACCACCGTGTGCTCGGCACGTGCGAGCGCCCAGAGCGCCTCGCGGGCACGTGCCGTGTCCTGCGCGCGGTCCGCGAGCGTCAGCGCCTCATGGGCCCTGCCCTCCGCCATGAGCGGCGCAAAGCCCACCTCGAGCGCCTGGGCATGGGCGCCCAGTCCGTTCAGCCTCGACGCGAAGTCGGAGACCGGCAGTGCAGCGGGCACCTCCGCGTGCACGCGCTCGAGGGCGGCGCGCGCCTCGTCTGCCTCGCCACATGCTGCCAGGGCGTCCGCAGCTTCCAGGAGCAAGCGGGCGCGCTCCTCGGCCCCGACCAGGTCCGCTGCACGCACGCGGGCGCGCGCGGCCCCGGCCTTCTCGCCACCGAGGTCCAGGAGGGCGGCGAGCTCCAGGAGCGCGTCCGGCTCCGGGTGTGCTTCCACCGAGCCACGCGCGGCGGTGATGGCTTCCGCCAGGCGCCCGGTCCGTGCGAGGGCCTCGGACACCTCGAGGAGGAGCTGCGCCCTCTCCGCACCATGGACACGCTCGGCTCGAGCCGAGAGGAGCGAGGCGAGCCCGGCGTCGTCCTTGCGCTGCCGCAGGAGCGCCTCGAGCTGAGCGAGCGCCTCCGCGTACCCCTCGCCACCCGGGCCGACCGCCACCACCTCTTCGAGCGCGCGGCGCGCCGTGTCTCCGTCGCCGGCATCCCGCGCCACCCGGGCGAGCTCCAGCCGCAGCGTCGCCGCGTCCCGGGCGTCGTCCGTCACCTCCACGAGCCTGGGCAGGACCTCCAGCAGGCCCGCAACGTCGCCGCGGCGGCGGTGCTCGTCGCACAGCTTGCGGAGCAGCTCCGCGTCGG
>JAKEEX010000225.1 GCA_022616315.1 Myxococcaceae bacterium | reverse complement strand
GTGCAGCCCGCGAAGGAAGCGGTCGTCGTCGGCTGTCAGCCCCGTGAGCAGCACCTGGAGGTGGGGCAGCTTCGTCAGGAGTGACTCACGGACCCGAGCTGGAAGGCCCAGCCTGTCGAAGGCGAGCGTGAGGTCCGCAGCGGAGTCTGCACAGAGGGCTCGTGCGAGTGGGGCCATGGCGCGGTGGGGGGCTGCTGAAAATGCGAACCCCCCTCCCCCGACAGCACGGAGGAGGGGGGCAGAGCTCTGCGAGAGCCGGGTGCGGCGCTAGGCCTTGTTCGGCTCCATCTTGGGAAGCGTCTCGAGCGCGTCGAGGATCTTCCGCTTCTCCTTCTTCTCCGTCTTCGCCGCCGTGGCGACGCGCGGCTGCGGGCGCTCGCGGGTGATGGTGCCACCCTGGACGATGATGTTCACGTCCTCGGCCTCGAGCGTCTCGTACTCGAGCAGCGCGTCGGCCATCTTCTTCAGCACCTCGAGGTTCTCCGTGAGGACCTTCTTGCCGCGCTCGTAGCAGCCCATGACGATGGCGCGCACCTCGGAGTCGATGTCGCGGGCCGTCTGCTCGGAGTAGTTCGGACGCGTCCCGAAGTCGCGGCCGAGGAACACCTCACCCTCGGACTGACCGAAGGCCAGGGGCCCCATCCGCTCGCTCATGCCCCAGCGGCACACCATGGCGCGGGCCGTCTCGGTCGCACGCTCGATGTCGTTGGAGGCACCCGAGCTCATCTCACCGTTGATGATCTCCTCGGCGAGACGTCCGCCCATCATCATGGTGATCTTGTCGAGGATGGCCTGCTTGTAGAGGTTGTAGCTGTCCTCGGTGGGCAGGCTCCAGGTGACGCCCAGGGCCTGGCCGCGCGGGATGATGGTCACCTTGTGGACCGGGTCGCAGTAGGGCAGCAGCTTGCCCAGGAGCGCGTGGCCGGCCTCGTGAACCGCGGTGTTCCGCTTCTCGCGCTCGGTCATGATCATCGACCGGCGCTCGGGGCCCATGAAGACCTTGTCCTTGGCGGACTCGAAGTCCGCAAGGTCCAGCCGCTCCTTGTTCTGGCGTGCCGCGAAGAGCGCCGCCTCGTTGACCAGGTTCTCCAGGTCCGCGCCGGTCATGCCGGGCGTGCCACGGGCGATCTGCTCGAGTTCCACCTCGGCCGCCAGCGGCGTGCGCTTGGTGTGCACCTTGAGGATGCCGAGACGGCCCTTGAGGTCCGGGCGCGGCACGGTGATGCGCCGGTCGAAGCGGCCGGGGCGCTGGAGCGCCGGGTCGAGCACGTCGGGGCGGTTGGTGGCGGCAATCAGGATGACGCCGTCGTTGGACTCGAAGCCGTCCATCTCCACCAGCAGCTGGTTGAGGGTCTGCTCGCGCTCGTCGTGACCGCCGCCCAGGCCCGCACCGCGGTGACGGCCCACGGCGTCGATCTCGTCGATGAAGATGATGCAGGGGGCGTTCTTCTTGCCCTGCTCGAACAGGTCGCGCACGCGGCTGGCGCCGACGCCCACGAACATCTCCACGAAGTCCGAGCCGGAGATGGAGAAGAACGGCACGCCCGCCTCACCCGCCACCGCCTTGGCCAGCAGCGTCTTGCCGGTACCCGGGGGGCCCATCATCAGCACGCCCTTGGGGATGCGGCCGCCGAGCTTGGTGAACTTCTTCGGGTCCTTGAGAAACGCGATGATCTCCTCGAGCTCCTCCTTGGACTCGTCGATGCCCGCCACATCCGCGAAGGTCACCTTGTTGTGGCTCTCGCTCAGCAGCTTGGCCTTCGACTTGCCGAAGGTCATGGCCTTCCCGCCGCTGCCCTGCAGCTGGCGCATGAAGAAGATGAAGAAGACGAACACCAGCACGAGGGGCAGCCAGCTGGCCACCACGTTCCAGAGCAGGCTGTTGTTCTGCTCCTGCTCGTAACGGACGTCCACGCCCGCCTTGCGGAACTTCTCCACCAGCTCCGCGTCTGCCGCCGGACCGATGGTCTCGAACTGCTCCTTGGTGTCGGTGAACACGCCCTTGTAGGTGTTCCCCCGCTCCACGGTCAGCTCCTTCACCTGCCCCTTCTCCACCCGCTCGATCATCGCGGTGTAGGTCGGCTTCTGCGGGTCCTTGCCCGCATGCGACATCTGGAAGAAGACGAAGGCGAAGACCAGGATCAGGAGCACCCAGAGGCCAATGGTCTTGTAGGTCGAACGCACGTGTCGGTGCCCTTTTCTCTCCCCGGATAATTTCGAGGAGCCGACTGGGAAATCCCAGTCCTTTCGGTGACTTGAAGCGCCCCTCGACCAAAAAGCTGGCCTTGGGACCGTAGAGCAACAGCGAGGGCGCCTCAACTTATTTTGGCCCTCCGCGCGCGCCTTCCGTCCGGTAGCGAGGGCTCCGCATCATAACGATGTCTCCCCCGCGTCGCTTGCCGGCCGGAGAGGCGAGGCCCAAAGCCATCCCCCGCCGCTCCCGGAAATACCGACGACGATGCCCGGAACCCAGAGAACGAGGCCCGCAGCGTCGAGCACGATGGGGAGGAAATCCCGCTGCTCGCGGGGAATTCCCGCGTCGGTGAAGACATCCTGGAGCGCGCGGGTGTGACTGTTGCGAAGTGTGATGCGGTCTCCTGCGTGCCTCGAGCGGACCAGGAGGGGGCCCCTGATGCCGGATGGCAGGGAGAGGCGGAGCGGGGCGTGGGTTGGTTCCTCGACGCTCCAACCGAGGTTCCAGCCGGGGACTTCGACGGTGTCTCCTGGCGCGGTGAGGAGCCTGGGAAACACGGCCGCCTCACCCTCACCCTCGCCCCCGCCCAGGGGGAGAGAGGAGAGGCGGAGACGGCCTCCGGCAGCGTCCAGAAGGAATCCGTGGGACAGGCCGGTCCTCCCTCCGCGCTCGAGCGCATCGAGCCCGGCCTCCAGGTGCGTGGCGTCCACCTCGCAGCCCGCCTCCGTGAGGAGCTTCACCAGGACTCGCCGGCGCAGCGGGAGCTCGAGGGCCCGGGTGCCCGCGGCGTCCAGCTGCCCGGGCTCGATGCGGAGCCGCGCGAAGGCAGCGTCCGCGAGCGCATCCAGGAACTGTGAATCATCGGCCGCGTACTCCGCGAATCGGGCGAGCCGCCCGGTCACCCCCGGGCCCGCCGCGGCCTCGAGCGCGGGGAGCGCCTGCGTGCGGATGCGGACGCGGAGGAAGGCGGGGTCCACGTTCATGGTGTCACTCGCCGTGGGCAGCCCGAGGTGCGCGACATACGCCGCGACCTGGGCGCGCGTGAGCCCGAGCAGGGGACGGACGAAGTGTCCCTTGCGCGCGAGCACGCCGGCGGCCCCACGCAGGCTGCTGCCGCGCGCGAGCCGCATCAGCAACGTCTCCGCCTGGTCGGACGCCGTGTGGCCCGTGGCGATGGCTTCGAGACCGCGCTCGGCCCGGACTGCCTCGAGCGCTTGCTCGCGCAGCATGCGAGCACGAGCCTCCAGTCCCGGGGCATGCCCCACCTCCACGGCCCGCGCGTGGAAGACGAGCCCACGCCGCCTGGCGAGGTCTCCCACGAGGAGGCCTTCCCCGGCCGCCTCGCGACGCAGACCGTGATTCACCCACGCGACCTCGAGCTGGAGCCCCAGCGCCGACGCGCATGCGCTCGCGGCCCAGAGCAGGCACACGGAGTCGGGGCCTCCGCTGACGGCAAGGAGCACCCGCCGGTTTCCGCGCAGGAGACGCCTCAATCTGTCCGCGACCTCACGCTCGACCACGCGCTCGACCGGATGGCTGCGCGGCATCAAACACACCTCGGAATGCGAGTGTCGGGGGCAGGGTTCGAATCGCGCCGCGGCATTGCGACCACGCAGCGCCATCCTTACTTTTCGCCCGTGCGGCGAGGCCAGCGCCGGTGGGGGCACCAGTCGGAATAGAAATCCGGACGGCGCCGTTGGAAAGGCAAGATTTTCAAAGGAGTTGGGCCTAGGGGTCCCCCCCCTCCCCCTCTGGGCCCACGGGGCGGCTGGGCTTCGGCTCAGTGCCCCTCTTTCCCGGACGCCCCGGGTCGCCACGTGCGGCCCGGGGCGTTCGCTTTGCGGGCCCGTGCTCGCGCCGGTGCCTCAGGGCGGATCGTTGGCGTCCTCGTACCAGTCCGGGGGGCCAGCCGGGTCGTTGCTCAGACAGGTGAGTCCTCCGGACTCGCGCCTGCCGAAGCGCCGCACCACGGGCGCGACGCCACCGTCGGTTTGAAGCCCCACGATCTCCACCTGCGGCTCGCCGGTCTCGCCGTCCGCGGGCGTGCCCCCATCCGGGAGGAGCCGCGCCGGCCAGCGCACGTTTGCCACGTGGAGCATCTGGCAGGGTGCCCCGAGCTGGACGCTCTGCGTGCCCACGGGAAATGTGGCCAGGGGTGCCGGCGCCGCCTTCGCGAACACGCGGACGACGGGCCTCGGCGCGCGAAGGCACTTCCCCGGGCCCAGTGCGGCCCCCGACGCGGGCGCGGTGGTGGCGACGCATGTGAACCCGCTCTCGCAGCTGCATTGCTCGCCATCGTGGCAGCCCGGTGCTCCCGTGACGGAGCAGGAGACGTTCGGCGGCGCGCGTCCGTCCCGGTAGTAGTGCACGTATACCGGGTAGGTGCAGGCCTCGGTCTCGCAGAGCGGGTCGTTCTCCGGGGACGTGAGCGTGATGGTCTCCAGCTGGAGGGCTGCGCCTGTGTCGTCGAAGGGAAGGAGCGGGTCATCGACCTCGGGACCCCGCTCGCCCCAGTCGAAGCCACGTGTGGTCGGACTCGCCAACGCCTCCAACAGCGCGCGCCCGTTGAGGTCTCCGCTCGTCAGGACGCCCGACTCCGGATGGGGCTCGTCGAACCACGCGAACGCACCCACGAACGGACCGGGGCCCAGGTCGGTCCGCGCAGCCGTGAAGGGCCGCACGAGATGCAGGTCCAGGTCCACGTTCCGGAACGCATTGTCCGCGCTGTCCCAGGTGAGCTGCACGACGAGGTCCTCGCGCGGAACGGCTGCGAAACGCAGGGTGCGCCGCACCGTGGGTCCACCCTGCGGATCCAGCACGTCGAGCGCGATCTCGTAGATGCCCACCTGGGGCCCGAGCTCCACCTCCGTCTGGGCCGCGGTGGGCGCGAGGATGCGCGGCGCGGTGGCTCCCGGCGGCGCCGAGAGCACGGTCCACGCGAAGGTGAGGCCCTGGCGCCCCTCCTCCGGGTCGCGCGTGCAGAACCCGTCCCCTCCCGGCGAGAGCGCCGAGAGGGTGACCTTCGTGTGCGTCACGGTCAGGTTGGACGGGTCCACGAATGCCGGCACGACGTTCCGTGTGGCCGTGAAGTCGTACGGTGTCCCCGGAGGCACGGTCCGCAGCGGGGCCCAGTTTGCCTCGGTGTCGTACGTCCCGAGCGTCTCCGCTCCACGCATGACGCGCGTGATGTTCGCGCACACGTCCGGGAGCGAGTTTGGCCTGAGGGAACCTCTGAGGGCGACGTGCACCTCCGGCGTCGCCAGCGCATCCGAGCGCACGACGAGCTGGGCCGCATAGTGGGTCTGGGCCTCGCTGGTAGGGCTGAACCGCAGCGGTACCTCGGCCGCCTCTCCGGGCGCGAGCAGCAGCGCCGGGACGTCGCCCGGTCCGCTGTCCACGAGCACGTTCGGGTCCACGGAGAATGCGGCGGCGTCCGGGCCTTCGATGTCGAGGGCCGACACGAGGAGCTCCACCTCCCCCGTGTTCCGCAGGACGACGAACGGGAGCTCCGCGATCGGGAGCGCCTGCTGTCTGGCGAACACCTCCAGACCGAAGTCGATGGCCGGGGGGCTCACCACCACGCTCCCGCGGCACAGCCGGACCTGCTCGCACACGGGGGTGAGCTCGAGCGAGGGGGCGGCCCCCTCCCCCACCAGGATGAGCTCCACCGTGGGGTTCGCCGGATCGTTGGTGTCCAACAGGAGCCGAGCGTCGTAGCTGCGGACCGCGGAGGGTGTGAAGGTGACCTCGAAGGCCTCCAGGCCGAGCTTCGGCGCCGTGAGCGGCACGCCGACCACGGCGAACGCGCCCGCGCCGCCGGGCTCGGCGAGATCCTCGAGGCGGGCCGAATGAACCTCGACCGCCGCCGTGGAATCTGCATGGACGGTGACGGTCCGGGAGCTCGCAACGCCCGTCTTCGCCTTCCCGAACGCGAGCGAGGTGGGCACGACCCGGATCGAGGGCGGGCGGTCATCCGTCCTGGGGTCGCAACCTCGACATCCAGCGAAAAAAGACATCCCCAGCAGCACCACGGGCAAAAAGTGCGTCCTCATGGCTCGAAAGGCCCCCGCGCAGCGCCGGGCCGCTGCGCTCCAGCGATCGTCTGGCAGAGTACCAGGGGAGCTTTCGTCATCGGCGCGAGGTCAAGGATTCGAACCTGTGATGTGAAACCGTTGACCCCCCGAGAGTCCTGTCGGATAACGCCTCCTCGTTTCGTGATTCGTCCCCCTTCTGACCAGGGAGTCCTCCGGCATGGCTGGCACCGACAAGCGCAAGCAGTCCCTCTACTTCCCCGAGGAGATGCTGAAGGAAATCCAGGATGAGGCGAACCGGCAGGACCGTTCGCTGTCCTGGGTGGTGCAGCAGGCGTGGAAGATCGCGCGGGAGAAGATCAAGTCCTTCCCCGCGGTGAATGACGTGACCGGCGACGAGCTGCCGGACCGCCGCGAGGAGAGTCGGTGATGGCGGGGACCGACCACCGCAAGCAGTCCCTCTACTTCCCCGAGGACATGCTCGAGGAGATCCAGCGCGAGGCGGTCCGGCAGGACCGCAGCATCTCGTGGATCGTCCAGCAGGCGTGGAAGGTCGCTCGCGGCGACATCCGACGCATGCCCTCGGTGAACGACGTGCTGCAAGGGCGGCCGCAGCTGCCGGCCACGCCGATTGCCGCGTCCGTGGAGAAGCCGCTGAGCTGACGCCACGCCGGAGCGCCGGTTTTTTGCGGCGCCACTGCGTGCGTGCGACCGTGGGGCTCACCGCCCCATGCGCGACTCCTTCACGCTCCACCGGGCCCTGTACCGCCGCCAGAGGGCGCACATCGCCCGGTCGGTCGAAGGGCGCACGCCCGCCTTCGCACGCTACGAGGCCCGCTACCGCCGGCGGACGCGCAGCTACGGGCGAACCTTGTCGCTCCAGGATGCGCTCGAGCGGGCGCTCAACGCGGACGTGGTCCACGTTGGCGACTACCACACGCTTCCCCTCGCCCAGGAGACGTACCTCTCGCTCGTGGAGCGCGCCCGCCGTTCCTCGCGCAGGGTCGTGATGGCGCTCGAGTGCGTCGAGGCCCGGCACCAGCCGCTTCTCGACGCGTACCTCTCGGGGAGGGTGCCCTCGCAACGATTCTGGGCGCGGCTCGAGCACGCGAGCGCCGGCGCCCTCGCCCTGTGGCCCGCCTTCCGCGCGCTGCTCGAGTACGCACGTCAGCACCGGGTGCAGGTAGTCGGAATCGACACGCGTGCGCAGGGGCCACGCTCTCTCGAGACGCGTGACCGCTTCGCTGCTGCGCGCATCGCCGCGGTGGCCCGCGCGGACGACCGACCCCACGTGCTGGTGCTGATGGGCCAGTTTCACGTCGCGCCCTGCCACCTCCCGATGGCGGTGGGCCGCGCGCTGGGCCGGGACAGCGGCATCTCGCAGCAGGTCGTCTACCAGAACTGCGAGGGCATCTGGTGGGCGCTCGCGCGCGATGGCCACGCAGGACGCGCCGAGGCGGTGGAGCTCCCGGATGGCTCGCTGTGTCTGGTCAACGCATCCCCCGTCGTGTGCCAGCAGAGCTTCCTCGACCATCTGGAGCTCGCGGTGGGCGAGGGCGCCGCGCCGGAGCTGACGGCCCCGGGCCGCGTCAAGGACCTCGCGCGCCACATCGCACACGGCATGGGCGTACGGCTCGATGGCGCGCTGGATGCACTCGAGGTGGTGTCCCTGGCGGACCCGGACCTCGAGCGCCGGCTCCTGAACCGCGGGCGCTTCACCCCGCGAGAGGCCGCCGCGTTGAGGCGCCACGTGCTGTCCCGCGAGAGTGCGTACATCCCCCGGGCGCGGATGGTCTACCTCGCCTCGCACTCCCTTCACCACGCCGCGGAGGAGGCGGCGCACTTCGTGCGTCACTGCGCCGTGGGGACTGCCATGGACGCGCCGCGAACCCACGCGGAGGCCTTCTACGCGCGCTGCTGGGAGGAGGCGCTCGCCTACTTCGGCGCGAAGCTCGTCAACCCCCTCCGTCGCTGTGTGGACGTTCGGGAGTGGGCGCGGGTCTTCCGGGAGCAGCAGGGAGAGCAGCGGGACGTCGCGGCCTTCGTCCTGGCCCACAAGGCGTCCGAGCTGCAGTCGGATGCGGACCTCGACGGACTGGTCCCCACGCGACGCTCCAGGCTCCTGGACGCCGTGAGCCACGCCCTGGGCTACCTGCTGGGTGACGCGCTCTTCGCCGCATACGACCGCGGAGACGTGTCCCGCACGGAGGTCCGGGCGCTCTTCCAGAATCCCCTCGAGGCGCCCCGGGAGCTCTACCTGACGTGGGCGCGGCGCCTCGCCGCGCGCAAGTCGCGTCCTCCTCTCCCTCTGGACGTGGGACAGGTCGAGGGGGCCGTGCGCCGACGTCATTGAATTGGTAATCAAGGCCCCCAGCACGCCGCACCGTCCGAGGGGACTTCCGCATGGGCATGAAGGAGAGGGTGGAGGAGCTTCTCGCGTTGCGCGCGAAGAAGCGCGAGATGGGCGGCGCGGAGCGGGTGGCGCGCCAGCGCGCACGGAACAAGCTGGACGCGCGTGCACGGCTGGAGCTCCTCTTCGACCCGGAGACGTTCGAGGAGCTGGGCCTGCTCGCGGCCGCCAGCGGCGCGCTCCCCGACGAGGAGGAGCCCGACAAGCCCTCCCCAGCGGACGGGGTCATCACCGGAGTCGGAGAGATCCACGGCCGGTCCGTGGCCGCGGCGCTCTACGACTTCACGGTGTTCGGCGGCTCCATCGGTGAGGTCGGCGAGCGCAAGGTGACGCGCCTGCGCGACCTCGCGCTCAAGAACCGCATCCCCATCGTCTGGCTCGTGGACTCGGCGGGGGCGCGCCTGGAGGCGGGAGCGGGCGTGGAGCCGCGGCGCCTCGCCGGCTTCGCGGACACGGGCTACCTCTTCCGCGAGCAGGTGGTGCTCAGCGGCGTGGTGCCCCAGGTGGCCGCGATGATGGGGCCCGGTGCGGCGGGCACCGCCTACATCCCGGGACTCGCGGACTTCGTGCCCATGGTGAAGGGCACCTCGTCCATCGCCATTGGAGGACCGTACCTGGTGGAGTCCACGGTGGGCGAGAAGGTCACCGAGGAGGAGCTCGGAGGCTCGAGCGTCCACAACGAGGTGTCCGGCGTGGCCGACGGCGAGTACCCGGATGATCCGAGCTGCATCGCGGCGGTGCGCGAGTACCTCTCCTTCTTTCCCGCTCACTGCGAGGAGCGCCCGCCGCGTGCGCCCTGCAGCGATCCCGTGGACCGCCGCGACGACGAGCTCCTGCGCGTGGTGCCGGACAACCCGCGACAGGCGTTCGACATGCACAAGGTCATCCTCCCCCTCGTGGATGACCGGAGGTTCTTCCCCATCAAGCCACGGTGGGCACGCAACATCATCACGGGCCTGGCGCGCATCGACGGCTGGCCGGTGGGCATCGTCGCGAGCAACTCCATGTTCTACGGCGGGGTGCTCGACGTGAACGCGTCCGACAAGGCCGCACGCTTCATCAACCTCTGTGATGCGTTCCAGATCCCCCTGCTCTTCCTGCAGGATGTGCCTGGTTTCATGGTGGGCACGAAGGTGGAGCAGCAGGGCATCATCCGCCACGGGGCCAAGTTCCTCTACGCCGTGGCCTCTGCCACCGTGCCCAAGTTCACCGTGGTCGTGCGCAAGGGGTATGGCGCCGGGTACTACGTCATGAATGGCCGCGCCTTCGAGCCGGACCTGCTCGTGGCGTGGCCGGGGGCGGAGATCGGCGTCATGGGCGCGGAGGGCATGGTGGCCATCGCGGCCCGGAAGATGCTGCAGAGCGCGCAGACGCCGGAGGAGGCGCGGGCGATGAAGGAGGAGCTCGCGAGGGGCCTGCGGCCACACATGCGCATCGAGCGGACCGCCGCGCTCGGGATGGTGGACGACGTGATCGATCCACGCGACACACGCCGGGCGCTCGCGCGGGCGCTCAAGCGCACGGCACACAAGGTGGTGGAGCGTCCCCGGCGGCGCCGCGAGATTTCGCCCGTGTAGGGCTACTCCCCTGCCATCCTCGGGACGAGCACGGCGAGCGCACGGTCGAAGCGGTAGTTGGTCCCCATGTGGCCGTCCTCGAACTCCTCGTGGACGACCTGGACGCCACCGTCGCGCAGCTCCTGCGCCACCATGCGCGCACCCCACCGCATGTGGAACTCGTCGCGGGTGCCGGCGTCGATGAACACGGTCGCGAGCTTCCGGAAGCTGTCGATGTGCTTCGGAACGAAGCGGACCGGGTCGTGCACGAGCCAGCGGTTCCACACCTCGGGCCTCAGGCGCGCGGTCTGTGGGTCGAAGGGAAGCTCCACGTTCATGGGCTCGCCGCGCTTCGGCGTGTAGGCCATGGCCATGGCCAGGGCGTTCACCACCGCATGGTCGTCACCCCGGGCCTTGGTGGCGCGCGCGCGCTCCACGAAGTCACGGAACCAGGGCTCGTGGCCGCCGGACGCAAGGAAGGCGCCCGCTGCCTTCGGGAAGTCCGGCAGGTAGCAGTACTCGAAGTAGGTGTCCCCGGCGAGGGAGCCGACGTGAGCGAAGACATCCGGATGGAAGCGGCCCATGACCAGGGCGCCGTAGCCCCCCGAGCTCCGGCCCACCACGGCGCGCGCCGCCGGCTTTGCGACGGTGCGGAGCTCTCGGTCCACCAGCCCCACCACGTCACGGACCAGGTAGTCGCGATAGCGCCCGATGGCCTCGCTGTTGATCCACTGGCTGCCGCCGACGCGCGTCCAGCCGTCCACGAAGACGCCGACGCAGGGTGGGATGGTGCCCGCGGCAATCAGCGCGTCGAGACGCTCGGGGACCGTGGGGGTCCAGCCCCCGAAGCTCGTCCAGGAGGCCCCGCCGCTCGAGAAGCCGTGGAGGAAATAGACCGTCGGGAACCGGCCTCCCTCGGCGTAGCCGGGCGGCAGGTACAGCGTCACCAAGCGCCGCGCTGGATCCCCGAGCGGGTTCCCCTCCAGCGCAGGCGAGTCGAACGTTCGATGTTCGAGCGATCCCTTCACGGCCTCCCCCTCCCGCCCCTCACTTCCCCTGGGGCGCCTTGCCGAAGATCTTCATCACCTGCTGAAGGTCCTGCCACGCGCTCTTCTTCTCCGCAGGGTTGCGGAGGAGGTACGCGGGGTGGAACGTGGGCATCAGACGGATGCCCTGGTACTCCCGCCACTGGCCGCGCAGCCGCGTGATGGGCGTGGTGTCGCGGAGCAGCGTCTGGGCAGCGAACTTGCCCAGCGCGACGATGACCTTCGGCTTAAGGCTCGCGAGCTGCGCCGTGAGGAAGGGCTCGCAGGCCTGGATCTCGTCCGGCTCGGGGTTCCGGTTTCCCGTCGGGCGACACTTGACGACATTGCAGATGTAGACGTCGTCCCGGCGGAAGCCCATCGCTTCGATCATCTTGGTGAGCAGCTGGCCGGCGGCGCCGACGAAGGGAACGCCCTGCGCGTCCTCCTCTGCTCCGGGGCCCTCGCCCACGAAGACCAGCTCGGCCCGCGGATTGCCCACGCCGAAGACGATGTTCCGACGGCCCTCGCACAGCTTGCAGCGGCGGCAGTCACCGAGCTCACGGCGAATCTCATCGAGCGGACGCGAGGCGATGGTCACCTTTCCCGACGGGGTGAGGGGAAGGTGCTTCCCGGTGTGTCCCTGTGGCCCGGTTGCAGGTGCAGGTGGGCCGAAGAAGCGCTCACGCAGCGACGACGTTTCCGTGTTGCGCACGGGCTGAGCGGAGGCGGATGGCGTCACTCGCGCCGGCGGTGCAGCAGCAGACCTGAGCGCGCGCGCCACAGCGCGGTCCACGAGGAGCGTGGTTCCTGATTCGCCTTCGCTCCAGAGGAGGTGGCGGCGGAGGTCTTCGAGGAGGGCGTGCACGGAGGGCTCGTCACTCGGAGGCGTACTCATGGTCGGCTTCCCCTCACCCCGTCCCTCTCCCGGAGGGAGAGGGAAGAGTTGGCGCGAGGTTCGTCGCCAGGTGCTCCCAGAGGCGCACGGCGACGTCGCGCTTGCTCCCTTCGAGCTCCACCTGGGCGCCCTGGCGCGTGAGCAGCGTCACGCGGTTGGTGTCCACCGCGAAGCCCGCGCCGGGTGCGGAGACGTCGTTCGCGACGATCGCGTCGAGACCCTTCCGGAGCATCTTCTCCCGCGCGTGCTCCAGGACGCGCTCGGTCTCCGCGGCGAAGCCCACCAGGACCGGCCGGCGCGTCCCCGCGTGCACCCGCCGCGACGCCTCGGCCAGCACGTCCGGTGTGCGCACCAGCTCGAGCACCTCGGGCCCCTCGTGCTTCTTGCGCTTCTGCGCCGAACGCTCCGCCGGCCGCCAGTCGCTGACGGCGGCGGTGGCCACGAGGAAGTCCATGCCGTCCAGGTGCGCGAGCACCTCGCGGGCCATGTCCTCCGCGCTCACCACGTCCACCACGGTGAGCCCGTTCCGGTCCTCCTCGGGCACCGGACCGAGCACCACGGTCACCTCGGCCCCGAGCCTGCGGGCTGCGTGCGCCATGGCCAGCCCCATGCGTCCCGTGGAGGGGTTGGAGATGAATCGGACCGGGTCCAGGTACTCCCGCGTGGGCCCCGCGGTGATGAGCACCTTCTTGCCGGCGAGCGGCCCCGCGCCGAGTCGCTCCGCGACGCCCGCCACGATGTCCGGGACGTCGGCAAGCCTCCCGGGCCCCACCTCCCCGCACGCGAGCTTCCCCGCGCTGGGCTCCACCACCGAGTAGCGCGGCTCGGCCCGGAGCGCGTCGAGGTTCTCCTGCGTCCGCTCGTTCTCGTACATGGCTGAGTTCATCGAGGGGGCCAGCACCACCGGCCCGCGGTACGCCAGGAGCGAGGACGTCACCCCGTCGTTGGCCATGCCCGCCCGCACGCGCGCCAGCAGGTCCGCGGTGGCGGGCGCGAGCACGTACAGCTCCGCCCAGCGCGCGAGCTCGATGTGGCCGAAGCCGGCCTCCTGGGCGGCGTCATAGGCGTGCGTGAGCACCGGGTGATTCGAGAGGGCCTGGAAGGTGAGGGGTGTCACGAAGGCCTGCGCCGCCTGGGTCATGGACACGCGCACATCGGCGCCCGCTCGCATGAGCTCGCGCACGAGCTCGCACGCCTTGTAGGCCGCGATGCCGCCACCCACACCCACCGCGATGCGTCGTCCCCGGAGAACGTCGAGCGCCATGGCAGTGCTTTAAGCCCCTGGAGCGGCCGAGGCAAATGCCGCGTGGAGGCTCACCCGCCCCCCGTCAGATCCAGCTCGGCCTGCCGCGGCACGTCCACCACGCGCACCTGCGGCGGCATGGCGCCCGACGCGTGGTAGCCCCCCCACACCACCGTGTAGCGGCCAGGGGCCAGCCCTTCGAAGACGACGCGCTCCGCCCGCGGCTGATAGGCCATCTGTCCATAGGGGACGTTCATCAGCTCCCTCGGCGGGTTGCCGAGGGAGGCGAGCTCGCCCCGCACGATCCACAGCGCGCGGCCCTGCTCCGGGCGCAGCTTCACCGCTAGCGTCGCGGTTCCCGGCGCTGGCCCCACGTCCACCTGGGCCCCCGCGCCGGACACCCGGGCCAGCACCACGGGCGCGCCGGTGAAGGCCCCCACATGGCCCACGGTCAGGCGGTAGGTGCCAGCCGGTAGCCGGAGGTCGTAGCGCCCGTCCGCGCCCGTCACCGCCACCTTCCCCTCCGGACTCTCCGGCGCGGTGACCTCGAGCGCCACACCGGGCATGGGACGCCCATCCGGTCCGAACACCGTCCCCGTCAATGGGAGCGCGGGCTCCAGGGTCACGTCCACCGTGGACTGCCCCGTCGCCACGGGAGCGCTCCCGCTCAGGGGCCCCTTCCGCGCGGAGACCGAGAGCGTGCCCACGGCTGCCGGATGGTGTAGCGCGAAGCGTCCATCCGGGCCGCTCAGGACGCTCTCGTCACATGCGTCGCAGGTGACTACCGCCTCCGCCACGGGCGCGCCTCCCTGCTCGCGGACGAGGCCGGTGAGGATGGGCGCGGACTCGAGGACGATGTCACCCAGCTCCGCCGCCACACGCGGGCGCTCCAGGACGCGCGGCTCGAAGCCGGGGGCCTCCACCTGGAGGACGAGCTGCGAGCCGGTGGCGTCCTGTGCGCCGAGGGGCAGCTCGAAGCGGCCATCCCCGCTGACGACGTCCCGGTCATTCAGCTTGAAGCTGCGAACGGGGCTTCCATCCGCTGCCACCACGCGGCCGCGGTAGAGCATTCGCCGCTTCATCACCAGCCGGACCGGCTCGCCGCCCGCGGTGGCGTTCACGCTCCCCTGCTGGTCGTACTCGGGGTGATACGCCTCCACGCGGAAGGCGCGGTCACCTGGAAGTGCTCGCACGGTGAAGCGTCCCTTCGCGTCCGACGCCGCGGGCTCCGCGACGCGTGGCACCACGCCCACAACGGCGCCGGAGACGGGCGCGCCGCGCTCGTCCACGACCTCTCCGACGAGACGTGCACCGGGGCGCAGGGCCGCGGTGACCTCCAGGGTCTGACCGTCCACCACCGTCACCTTCATGGGCTCGGATGGAAGGAAGTCCGGGTGCGAAGCGGTCAGCTCGTACGTCCCTGCCGGAAGCCCACGCACGGGGATGCGTCCATCCGGTCCCGACATGCGATCGCTCCGGAACACGCTGTCGCGGCCGAGCGAGAGCTGCGCGCTGGCGCCCTCCACGCGCCGTCCATCCCCCTGGGCCACGACCTCCACCGACGCCCTGGGCTCGAGGGACAGCTCCACCCCCGTGTCCGGCGCGGACACACGACGCTCCACGCCACCCCAGTCCGAATGGTGCGCGTGGAGCGTGTAGAGCCCCGGCGACGGCACCAGCGCCGTGAACCGCCCCTCCGCGTCCGCTTGCACCGCGTCCGCGGTCGGCTGGACGAGCACGGAGATGCCCGCGGCGGGGCGCCCGTACACATCCAGCACACGCCCTGCGATGGCGGTCCCGCGCGCCAGCGTGAGCTCGAGGGGCGTGTCCCCGGGCTTCACGCGCACCGGGAGACCCTCCCCGCGGAAGCCCTGCGCTTCGCCCTCGAGGACATAGTCGCCCGCACCGAGGGGCCCGAAGACGACGAGCTCTCCGGTGGCCGTCCGGCGCTCCTCCACGCGCTCGCCCTGCGGCGTCCACAGGCGCAGCGTGGGCGTGGGCACCGGCTGGCCCGCCTCGTCCAGCACCGTGACGAGGAGGCGGCCTCCCTCCGCGAGCTCCACCGTCACCCGCGTCACGTGCTCGCGCAGCGTCACGGCGAGCGGCACGGCGCTCGCGCTTCCGGCCACAGCGGTAACGACGAGGCCGTCCGGATAGAGCCCCTCGAAGCGCGCGATGCCCTGCGTGGTGGAGGCCTCACTCCTGAGGTGGTCCGCCTCCAGCCGGACGAGCGCGTCCGCGGGCCGTCCGTCACGCCGGACCTGCACCTCGAGCGCGCGGGGCGTGGTGAGGACGAGCTGCACCGGCTGCGCACCCGCCGCGATGGGCGAGGCGACCGTGGGAAGCAGGTGCGGCGCGGTTGCGAGGACCGAGAAAGGACCCTCCCCCAGCCCCTCGAGGATGAACCGCCCATCCGTGCCTGCACGCGTCTCGTGTCCGAGCGGAAGGCGACGGGAGACCGCCCACACACGCGCGCCCGGAACGGGCCGGCCCTCCTCGTCCGACACCACGCCCTCGATGCTGCGGCGCGGAGGCAGGTACAGCTCCACGGCCTCTCCCGGGGCAGCCCTCTCACGCACCGCCGCGCCGTGCGTGGGGCTCGCAGCCCAGACGGTGAAGGACACGCCCGTGAGGTGCTCGAAGCGGAAGCGTCCCTCCGGATCTGCGCGCGTCGTGGCACCGGGAGTGAGGAGTCCCTGGCCATGCGCGAGCAGGTCCTGGAGCGTGAGCGCGGTCTCGCGCGCCGGGCAGGAGAGCAGGGGCAGCGCATCCTCCTCGCAGGCCACGCTGGCGAGGCTCTGCTGCGCGCTCGAGGCGAGCATGACCTCCGCCCCGGGGACGGGCTGCCCGGCGGAGTCCAGCACACGTCCCGTGAGTGTCAGCCCCTCGCCAGCACCTGCCTTCACGCCCACCGGCTCGAACGTGGGGAGACGCACTCTCTCAGGCCGTGTCCCCTCGGGCGCAGGGCGTGCCTGGAGCGCGAGCACCGCGCCCACGAGCACGCAGACCGCCGCCATGATGAGCCACACCTTGCGCATGCGTCCTGTGCCCCTCAGGGGCATTCCCTTCGCTGCGGGAGGGGCAACGCACGTGTGCCCGGGCGCCTTCCCGGCGTCACTCCTCGGCGAACGGTTGGATGGCCTGCGCCACGGCGAGCTCCTGGCGCGCCTCGCTCAGCTCGGAGTTGGTGGCCCTCAGCCTGTCGCTCAGGACCTGGACGAAGGACCAGAGCATCTTCACCGCGAGGATGGACTCGCGCTTCATGAGCGCCATCAGGTCCCCCCGCGCGATCACCATCACGCGCGTGGGCTCCGCGGCCCTCACCGTGGCCGAGCGTGGCGCGTTGTCCACCAGGCCCATCTCGCCGAAGTGGCCTCCCGCCTGGAGCTCGGCGATCTCCACACCGTCCTTCTCGATGGTGACGCGGCCACGGATGACGACGAACAGCTCCTCGCCGGGCTGCCCCTCCACGACGATCTCGTGCCCCGCCGGGAACGTGCGCGTCGTGGCGATGGAGAGGACCGCGGTCTGCTCCTTGTAGGTGAGGTGGCGGAAGAGGGGGATCTTCCGCAGGGCCTCCATCCGCGACTGCGCCTCCACCGTCTCCTCGGCGTGGGCGCCCTCCCCTTCCACGCGGACCGCCACGACGGTGATGTTGTCCTTGCCGCCGCGCTCGTTGGCCAGCTCCACCAGGCGCCGCGGCACCACCTCGAGGCCGTGCTCCTGAACGAGTGGGACGAGCTCCTCATCCTGCAGGTAGCCGTGGAGGCCGTCCGAGCACAGGACGAAGACGTCCTGCGGCACCAGGTCCACGACGAGCGTGTCCACCTGGACGCTCTCCTGGATGCCGACCGCGCGGGTGATGACGTTGCGGTACTGCGAGCTCGCCGCCTGGTCCTTGCTGATGGTCCCCGCCTTCAGCTGGGCGGCCACCAGCGTGTGGTCCTCCGTGAGCCGGTGGCACTGGCCGTTGCGCAGGAGGTAGATGCGGCTGTCACCCACGTGCGCGATGACGCCCTTGGTGCCGCCCACCGCGAGGCACACGAAGGTGGTCCCCATGCCACGCTTGGACGCGTCCGCGGAGGCGAGGCGGTAGACGTCCGCGCAGGCGCGCTGGACCGCCTCCTCCAGCATGCCGGCCACGTTGGCGCGGTTGGCCTGGGTGGGGCTCAGCGAGAGCTGGCGGAGCGTGTCCGCATGCGCCTCGACGTGCTGGCGCACGACCTCCGTGGCACGCCAGCTCGCGACCTCACCCGCGGCGTGTCCACCCATTCCGTCCGCGACGGCGTAGAGCCCGAGCGCCGGGTCCACGAGCATGGCGTCCTCGTTGTGCTGACGCTTCCGCCCGACATCCGTCTGCCCGAAGGCCTCAGTTCTCACGCTCAATGCTGCGCTCCCCCGGGGGATGAGATGGCGGTCACCTTAGCGCACGCACACTGTGGGAGGACAACACGAAGGCGGGACCACAGACGCAGCCCGGATGCCTGTGTAGGTGCCATCTTTCGGGCGGGTCCGTGCGCCTGCGGTCGCGCCGCGGCCTCCAGCACCCCTCCGCTAGAGTCCAGGAGTGATGCGCACGCCTCTCACCGAGCTCGGCCGGCAGCTCGAGGCCCCCGATGCGCGCCTGCGGGAGCAGGCCTCACGTGCCCTCGCGGAGCTCGACGACGGCGATGCCAGCGTGCTGCTCAGAGCGGCCCTGCAGGACGAAGATGCGCGCGTTCGCGTCTGGGCCAGCCGGGGCCTGGCACGCAAGGCTCGCGCGGACGATGCGGGCCCGTTGCGGTGCGCGCTCGTGGACGAGGACCCGGAGGTGCGCTTGTGGGCGGCCATCGGGCTCGCGCGCGCGGGAGACCGGGGGGCCGCGGCGCAGCTGGTGGTGGCCCTCGAGGAGGGCCCGACGGAGGTGCGGACGCACGCGAGCCAGGCACTTCACTCTTTCCCCGACGGCGGCCCCTGGGAGGGGCACCTCGTGCGGCTCTTCGAGACGGGCACGCCGCTCGCGCAGACGTGGGCCGCCGCGGTGCTCGCGGGTCGCGGAAGTGCGGGCGCCCTCGCGTTCTGGCGGCGTGCGCTCCGCAATCCCGGGACGCGCGTGGACGCCGCGCTCGCGGCGCCGCTCCTGCGGAGCCCTCTGGCCGCGAGGGACCTGGTGACCCTCGCCGCGCGACTTCCGCAGGGGGAGCTCCGCGCCGCGGTGTGTGGTGCGGGGAGCCTCGCGGAGCTGCTCACGGCGCCACTCCTCGCACTCGGGTTCGAGGCGCTCCTGGAGGACCTCGAGGACGAGCCGGAGCTGCGGCGAGACCTCTACCTCGTGCTCGGGCGCGCCCCCGGCATGCACCGTCCGGTGCGCGAAGCGGTGCTCGGCGTGCTCCGGAACCTCGCGCCTGCGGAGGTGGGCCGGGAGCTGGCGGAGGTGTTGGGCACGCTCCCGGCTCGGGAGGCGGCGGGCGTGCTCGGAATGATCGCGACCGTCCTCCCGGACTCGGTCGTCGCCGCCGTCCATGCCCTTCCCCCCGCGCGCCGCGACGCGCTCTTCGCTGCGCTCCACGAGCACGAGCTCCAGGCCTTCCCGGGTGTCGCCGCCCTGCTCGGAGAGCTCCTCAGGACCCGGCGGGACTCACACGATGCCGGGGCGATTCCCCACGGAGGTTCCGCTTCGCGTCCCGGGGCTCACACCAATGACGCAGCCAGGAGCGAGCGTGTTGCAGGCCGCCTCCTCGCGCCCGAGCTGGCCACGAGGGGTGATGCTCGAAGTCCGGCCGCGGAAGAGGTGCTCGCCCGGGCCCGCGTCCTCGGGCTCCTCGTGGCGCGGGGGCTCCTGGAGGAGCGTATTGCTCCCCGTGACGGTCCGGACATGGACGCACGGGGTGAGGTGCGTCAACTGCTTGCCCAGCTCGCGCATCCGGCCGTGGAGCGGGCCCTCCTCCCCACGGAGCGGGACATGCTCGAGCTGTCCCCGGGGAGCTGGGACGTGCAGGACCGCGCAGAGGCCTCCGCCTGCGCCGAGGCGCTCGCGGTGTTGCTCTGGGCCCTTGGCGGCGTCGAGCACGGTGCTTCAGCGCCGCCAATGGAGGCGAGAGCACTCCTCGAGCGCCTCGACGCTGTGGATCCGTCTGCTGTCAGGCTGCGTGGAGCGGGCGTGCTCCTCGAGGTGCACGCTCAGTGCGAGGCCTGGTCCTTGCGTGTCGAGCAGGAGGCACTGGAGCGCGAGGCGCGTGCAGGCCGGACGCTCGAGCCGCTGAGGACGCCCGTGCTCCGCGATGCGCTGGCCGCAGTCTCGGAGGAGAGCGCGCGCTCGGGCAGGAGCCCCCTCGTGGCCGAGGACCTGGCCGAGGCGCTTCGCCTCGCGGGGCTCGGGACCGTGGAGCGCCTCGTGTCGGAGGGACGCGCCGTGGCGCTCGTGGACGGCGACCTCGCGTTCGGCGGCGTCGCCATCGCCGCGCTCGACGATGCAGTACTTGCTCGCGCGCGCGACGTGCTCCACGCCCGTGTCGCGGCGCTCCACTGGCTCACGTACGGTGGGCAGTGGCCACTCGGCGCCGCCTGAGCCTCGAGGACGCTGGCGCGGTCAGCGCCAATCCGCGAAGAGACCCAACAGGAATCCCCCGGTGAACTCGCCACCGAAGCTCCGCGCCGGCCTTCCGAACGGCGAGCCGTAGCCGGCACTGATCCCCAGCGCGACGCCCTTGAAGAAGGTGTAGCCCACCTGCGCCCGCGCCTCGACCATCCCGGCGAGGAACTGCTCGGGGACGAACCCGCTGAATCTCGCGCGGTACAGCAGGGGCCCCACACCGGCGTGAGCGCCGAGGTGCAGTCCGGAGGGAAGGGTGCCGCGGTACCCGAGGCCGAAGATGCCGACGAACTGGTTGAGGCGCTCCATGGAAAGGTTCTCCCCCACGCCTCCCCGGTCGGTCCGTGCCACCGCCCAGCCGCCGCCCAGCTCGGCGAGCAGGACCATGGAGTCCACGCGCTCCTGGATGACCGTGAGCTCCCACTGGAGCCGCAGCTGAGGGGTCACCACCAGCGGAGGACTGCTCGAGAACGTCTCGCCCGTTGTGAGGTAGGTGCCGAGGAACACCCCGCGAGGGAGCCACACCGGCGTGGGCGAGACGTGGCGTCGCGGCTCCGTGTCCTCGTCCTCCTGGGCGAGGGCCGGGCTGCCCGCGAGCAAGATCAGCAGCATGCAGAGGGAGCGGAGGGGCATACGAACCCTTGCCTCTATCAGAAACCGCCCCGCCGCTTGTCAACGAAGTGTCAGGTTCGCTAAAGCCGAAGATCGGTTTCCACCTGGGAGGGCCTTTCTGGCCAGCTCGCATCGGTTGAAGACGCCTCAAGCCAGCCCCGCCGTGACGCTGAGGGCATCGGCCAGGGCTCCTGCCTCGCAGACCCAGTTGATGAAGCGCGCGGCGGCGGAGGCGCAGACCCTGCTTGCCACCAGCTCCCGCGTGCTCGTCGTCTACGGCGAGGATGGCGCGCGGCTCTACTGCGAGCCGGGAGACGCTTCGAAGGAGCCCTCGGCGGCCCCCGCAGGCGTCGACGGAGAGCAGGAAGAGCCTCCGTCAGCCAGCTCCCGCCGCAAGCGCTAGTTCGCCTTGCAGCGGGAGCAAGCGCCCGGTATAGGGGCCTCGTCGCGGCTAGGTAGCTCACCTGGTTAGAGCGGCGGTCTCATAATCCGCAGGTAGTCGGTTCGAGTCCGACCCTAGCCACAGACCCCGCCTCTCCCACCACGGGGAGGCGGGGTTCTCCTTTTCGGGCGTCCGCGGCTCCAGGGAGCGGCCGGTTTTTTGACCTGCTGCCTCTTGCTCGCGAGAGTGTGCGCGACCGGCCCGTAGCGCCCTGTAGCACCGGCTGACAGGCGGGCGCGTGCCGTTCCGGGAGGGAGACGCGATGCACGACATCGAGAGCAGCGTTCAGGGCTTCACCGCGGAGCTGGACCCGGGAGAGCCGTCCACGTCCACGAGCGCCGGGCCGGACGAGGTGGTGGCAACCCACGTCCTCGTCCCCGTCGAGCAGGTGGAGAGACTCCGCACACTGGCGCGCAAGAGCCGCATCGCCCAGAGCGAGTACCTCCGCGAGGCGGTGGACGACCTCCTGCGCAAGTACGACGCCGCAGCGAAGTGAGCGTCGCTCGCGGCGCGCCGCGCGTCACGTGGCCGTGGGCGCCCCCTCCTTGGCGAGCCGGCCCGCAAGGTCGCGGAAGGAGAACGAGCTGACGGACAGCATGACGAGCCCCAGCCCCACGACCTGCAGGGTCTGACAGAGCCAGAGGACGTTCGCGTAGGCGAGTCCACTGGCGCTGGCCACGGTGCCCGGGACGAAGAGCTGCAGCCCGAGCCTGATGGCCCACTGGAAGGTGCCCATCATCCCCGGAGCGGCGGGGATCATCACCCCCACCACCAGCACGCACATCACCACGTAGCCCTGGAAGAGCGTCAGGGAGAGGGGGGTGCACTGGGACGCGTCGGCGCCACCGCAACCGGCGAAGGCATTCGCCAGGAGCGCCATGCCCGCGCCGTTGAGGCCCCAGTAGAGCGCGGTGAAGGCGAAGAAACCGGCGGTCTGCGCGGGTCCCGGGAGCACCCTCATGGCCCCGACGAAGGCGTCCACGATCTCCGCCACCTTGTCCGCGAGCCGCGGGGACACGCGGCCCACCGTCCCGCGGACGAGCGCCACCGCGCGGCGCTGCTGCCAGAGGGCGAAGAGCAGGAAGACGAGCCCCCCGCCGAAGATGGCGAACATGACGTTCGCACCCGCTGTCACGAGGCGCAGCTCCCTGGAGTCCCCGGGGACGAAGAAGAGCAGCCCCCGCAGGAGGAGCGCGACGGCAATCCCGTCCACGATGCGCTCGAGCACCACCGAAGTCATGGCGGCGCTCCGGCGGATGCCGCTCCGCTGCGCGATGAGGAAGGGCCGCGCGAACTCTCCCAGACGGAACGGGAGCACGAGCAGCATCATGAAGCCGATGGCCGAGGCCTCGTTCAGCGCGCGGAACGGGACCCGCTCGAGTCCGGACAGGAGGAACCCCCACCGCAGTGTGCGACACAGGTGGATGGCGAGCAGGACGCCCAGGTACGGGAGGACCCAGGCGTAGTTGGCGGTACGAAGGCTGGCCCACTGCTGCGCCCAGTCGGTGCCCCGGAAGGCCCACCAGGTGAACAGCAGGGTCACGAGCAGGCTCGAGAGGAGCTTGGCGGCACGCTTCACGCCTGCGGCATCTAGCCGAACGTCTCTCAAAGCTCCAGCGGCTCGGCGAACGCGGGCCCTCACGTGGGCCCGTCACCGAAACACTAGAGGAGCGCATGCTTCCTCGTCCGCACAGTGCTTCTGTTCACCAGATCCAACAATCCGGCCCCTCGCCCCCTGGGAGAGGGACAGGGTGAGGGGGCCACGCACTTCAGGTCTCCCCGAAGTCGTCCCTCCCGGGCGCATGACCGGGCCTCTCGTCCTCCTCTTCCTCCGCCTGTCGGACCGGCATCCTGTACTCCTCACCAAGCCAGCGCCCCAGGTCCAGGGTGCGGCAGCGCGCAGAGCAGAACGGGAAGGCGGGGTTCTCCTTCCGCGGAGCGACGGGCTTCTTGCAGTTGGGACAGTGGGGTGAGGGCATGGGCTCTTGACATCCATTATGCTCGCGCGCCTCGGAAGACCGTAGCGGCGGGCCGGCCCATTGCGTGGACGAGGAGGACGCATGCGGACTGTCCAGAGGCGAGGCCTGGCGCTGCCGCTCTTGCTCGGAGTCGGCATGGCCTGCCGGGACACCCCTACCACCGACGTGACGGACCCTCCGCTCCCGGAGTGCGGGGATGGGCGCATCGACACCGGAGAGCAGTGCGACGGCACGAGCCTCGGTGGGAAGAGCTGCGTGGGTGAGGGGTTCGACACCGGCACGCTCGGTTGCACGTCGAGCTGCTTCCTGGACGTCTCCGCGTGCGTCCGCTTCTGCGGCAACGACACCATCGATACGGGTGAGGGCTGCGACGGTGTCCTCGGCCCGCTCACGTGCGACACGTTCGGGTTCACGGGCTGCTCGAGCGAGTGTCAGGTGGACGCGTCGCACTGCATCCACCCCGGCTCCTCGTTCACGGGCGCGGAGTCGCGGAACGTGGCCCAGGGTGGTGCCGCTGCGATCGCGACCGCGGGTCCTGGTGGCTTCGGTGCGCTGGCCGTCGCGGTCCCTGTGCGCTCCGAGCTGCACATCACGCGTCACTCGCGCACCGGATGGCAGAGCCAGGAACAGCTCCTCGGCCACCCGGGCACGACGCCCGAGCTTCCGCTCGCAGTGGACCTGGATGGCGATGAGTGGACCGACCTCGCGTTCATCGGCGAGGACGGGAGGGTCCACCGGGACCGCTATGATCCTGTCGCGAAGATCTACACACTTGCCCTGCTCAACGACGCGGCGGCGTGCTGGGCGCACCGCTGGGTGGGCCCGCTCGCCCGCGAGACGGCCCCCGGGATGGACCTCGTGGCGCTCGCATCCTGCCCGCCGACTGGCGGTGCGGCGGCCCCTCCAAACGCGGTGCTCCTGATGCCGGCCGAAGGAGGCGTGACACCCACCTGGGTGGATGCTCCGGGAATCACCTCCGCGGCGCTCGCCGACCTGGACGGGGACGGCACGACGGACATCCTCTACACGGCGACCGGTTCGAGCGCGGTCCACACCCTCGTGCGCGGCGGGCCCGGCTTCGGTCCCGGGCAATCGTATTCCGTGGAAGTGGATCCGCCGTTCGTGCCCTCGCAGATCGTCGCGGCGGACTTCGACAGAGACGGCGCGGTGGATGTCGCGCTCTCCGACGGTGCTCAGGTCGTCGTCGTGGAGCGGATGGGGACCAGCCTCACGCCGAGGGCCACGCTCGCCGGACGCGGGACTCACCTCCTCGCGGAGGACGCAGACGGAGATGGGAGAACAGACCTCCTCTGGATGGACACGGACGTGACGGGTGCCATCGTGCGGATGGCGCGCAATGCAGGTGACTTCACCTTCACCGAGCTCTCCCTGACGACGGGCGCGAGCGGCGAGCCCCTCTCCCTCTCGATGGGGGACCTGGACGCGGATGGGGACCTCGACGTCGCAGCCACCCTCGCGAGCCCGTCAGGCTCGAGCACCTTCGTCTTCCACAACCGGGTAAGGTGACGCGGTGCGCGCCTACTGCATCCGTGGGGCCGGCGGCCCGGAGGTCCTCAAGCTCGAAGAGCGGCCCGCGCCACGCCCGGGCCCGGAAGAGGTGCGCGTCCGCGTTCGGGCCGCCGCGCTCAACCGCGCGGATCTCCTCCAGATGCGTGGGTACTACGCGCCACCGCCGGGTGTCCCCGTGGACATCCCCGGGCTGGAGTACGCGGGTGAGGTGGTGGAGGTGGGCGCGCGCGTCACCGGGCTGTCCCCCGGTGCGCACGTGATGGGCCTCGTGGGAGGCGGCGCCTTCGCGGAGGAGCTCGTCACACACGAGCGGGAGACCCTTCCCGTCCCGCCGGGCCTCACGCTCGCGCAGGCGGCCGCCATCCCCGAGGCCTTCCTCACCGCCCACGATGCCCTCTTCCTCCAGGGCGGACTGCGCGGCACCGAGCGCGTCCTCATCCACGCCGTGACGAGCGGGGTGGGCTCGGCCGCGGCCCAGCTCGCCGCGGCCGCAGGTGCAACGGTCGTGGGCACGGGGCGCTCCGAGGCCAAGCTGGCCCGCGCCGCCGCCTGGGGCGTTCACCACGTGGTGCACGTGACGTCGGGGCCTCCCACCTTCGCCGCTGCGGTGCGCGAGCGCGTCGGTGCGGTGGACGTCGTGCTGGACCTCGTGGGCGGCCCCTACCTCCCGGAGACACTGGAGGCGCTCGCCCCCAGGGCCCGCTACCTCCTCGTGGGCCTGCTCGCGGGCCCCGTCGCGGAGCTTCCCCTCCGCACGTTGCTGAACAGGAGGGTGACGCTCACGGGCACGGTGCTCCGCAGCAGGCCGCTGGAGGAGAAGATTGCCCTCGCCCGCGACTTCGAGCGGACCGCCCTCCCCCGCTTCGCGGGCGGCCAGCTGACCCCCGTCGTGGACAGCATCCTCCCCATGGAGGAGCTGCCCCGGGCCGCTGCCCGGATGGCGAGCGACGACACGGTCGGCAAGCTGGTCCTCACCTGGTAGGGCGAGAGGACGGTTGCGCTGGGGCGCCCGGGGCGTCTATTGGCGCCGCATGGCACTGACCTTCGACCCCAATGCCGCCGCGACGAAGGAGTCCGGCGTCTTCGGCCTTCCGCACACGCCCGAGGAGGCCCGCGTCATCCTCGTTCCG
>JAKEEX010000224.1 GCA_022616315.1 Myxococcaceae bacterium | reverse complement strand
GCTGGACGAGGGCAGCATGGCGCCGGCCCTGGACGAGTCGGGCCAGGTGGACCTCCAGGCCGACCTCCAGGCAGCGATGCAGTGCCTCACAGAAGACCAGCAGGAGGTGATCGCGTTGCGGTTCTTGCTGGACAGGTCAATCGCGGAGACGGCGCGGCTGATGAACCGGTCCGACGACGCGGTGAAGCAGCTCCAGCGGCGCGCCCTGGCCGCCATGCACGACACGCTGGTGGGGTACCCGGGGACGGTGAGCAAATGACCGCCGAACGACTGGACGCCCTGCTCGAGGAGGCCCTCAGGACGGGCATAGTGCCCGACGGTGCCACCGGCGAGGAGCGCGCGGAGATCGAGCGGTTGCTCAGTGCCACGCGGCCGCTGGAGTCCGTGCGAGACGTTGCCGAGCGCGAGGCGGACGCGTCCCTCCCGACGGCGCGGGCGCGCTTCCAGCGCCAGCTCGCGAGCGAAGCGGCGGCGGTCCCGGCTCCAGCGCCCCGGTCGGGAGTGTGGGCGCGGCTCCAGCGGCGACCGAGGGCCCTTGCGTGGGCCGGTTCGCTGGCAGCCGTCGGAGTCGCCCTCGTGCTCGCTGTTGCCGTTTGGCAGGCGATGCTGGGCGAGCCCACGTCGGCGTATGCGCAGGTGGTGGAGCCGGGGGACTACGTACAGGTGGAGGGAGTGGTCGAGGCAACAGACGAGGTGGAGCTCACGCTGCAGTCGGCGCTCGGGGAGGTCCGGGTCTCGGCGGGCGGAGCGACCCTGGTGGGCGGGGACCCGGCGCGCGGTGTGTCGGGCCTGAAGGCGGGGGACCGAGTGCTCGTGTCGGGTATCGCAGGGGAGGGACGGAGCCTGACCGCACGGACGCTCGCCCTGAGCGACGTCACTGGTGACCCGCCGCGCGCCCTCACCTTCCGGGAACTGCTGAGGCTGCGAGGGAGGTTGGAGGGGGTCGTTGTGACCTACGCGGTCTCGAGGGAGGGCGACCGCGGGACCGTCGTCATCGAGGCGGCCGACGCCACGCGGTACCGGGTACCGGTGGATGGGGATTCAGCACTCCGATTGCTCGAGGCCGCCTCTACGGCGCTGGGACGGCGCGTGGTCGCGGAGCGGATGGCGAACAGCGACACCACATTTACGATCGAGTTGAGTGGTGACCCGTCCGCGGGCGACACACCCACGCTGGTGAGCGTGCGAGGGGTGATTACGGACGGGCGAGGGGCGCCATCGC
>JAKEEX010000223.1 GCA_022616315.1 Myxococcaceae bacterium | reverse complement strand
GTGAGGGCGGCGATGGAGTGTGCTCCGGATGCTCCCGTGGGTACGCGCGCTGTCTACAGTGACGTGGGGTTCATCCTGCTCGGCGAGGCGCTCGCTGCGGCGCATGGTGGTCCGCTGGACGCGGTGTTCTCGGAGAGGGTGCGTGCTCCGCTCGGGTTGATGGCGCGGTTCCGGCGGATGTCAGAGTGGGCGGAGAGTGGAGCTGCGGCTCACAACCCCCTCACCCTGTCCCTCTCCCGGGGGGAGAGGGGAGAGGCGGGCGAGAGGGGGCGGTGGGCCGCGACAGGGCTCTCGCGTCCCCGCGAGCCTGCGCCTGGACAGGAGGGCTTGTGGTCCCTTTCGGAGCAACCCTCAGTCCCAGGTGAGGTGGACGACGACAACGCCTGGGCCATGGACGGTGTGGCCGGACACGCGGGTCTCTTCTCCACGGCCGCGGACGTGGCGCGCTTCGGCCAGGCCGTGCTCGAGGAGCTCGAGGGTGCCGGGCGCCTGGCTCCCGCGGACGCCTGGCGGAGAGCCCTCACGCGCGACATCTCCATCTCCGGCAGCACCCGCGCCATGGGCTTCGACACGCCGTCCACCGAGGGCTCCTCCAGCGGTCGCTTCCTCTCCACGCGCGCGGTGGGCCACGTGGGCTTCACCGGCACGAGCCTTTGGCTGGATCCGGAGCGCGCGCTCGTGGTCGCCCTGCTCACCAACCGTACGCTTCCGGGACGTCGCAACCTGGGCATCCGGGCCTTCCGCCCGCGCTTCCACGATTGCGTCGCCTCCCTACTCCCGTAACCCTCCACCCCTCCCGACATGGCCGACGACAACGGAAACCTCCTCACGCAGCTGCCCGAGACGCCGGTGCGGCGCATCCACCTGCTCGGCGTGGCCGGCACCGGCATGGGCTCCTTCGCGGGCATGCTCAAGGCCGCCGGCTACGAGGTGACGGGGAGCGACGAGAACGTCTACCCACCCATGAGCGACATGCTCCGCACGTGGGGCATCCACGCGCTCACGCCCTACAGCCCGGAGAACCTGGACGCGGCGCGGCCGGACCTCGTCATCGTGGGCAACGTCATCCGGCGCGTGAACCCGGAGGCCACCGCGGTGCGCGAGCGGGGCCTTCCGCACATGAGCTTCCCCGCGGCGCTCGGTGAGCTGTTCCTCAAGGAGCGCCACAGCGTGGTGGTGGCGGGCACGCACGGGAAGACGACCACCTCCGCGCTGATGGGCCACGTGCTCGCGGATGCGGGGCGCGACCCCTCCTTCCTCGTGGGCGGCGTCACCCAGAACTACGCGGGCAACTACCGCTTCGGGAAGGGGCCGCACTTCGTCGTCGAAGGGGACGAGTACGACACCGCGTACTTCGACAAGGGCCCCAAGTTCCTCCACTACCGCGCGAGGACGGCCATCCTCACGAGCGTGGAGTTCGACCACGCGGACATCTACCGGGACATGGAGCACTACGAGTCCGCCTTCGCGCGCTTCGTGGACACCGTGCCCGCGGACGGCCACCTGGTGGTGAGCGCCGCGTACCCCAACGCGGTGGCGCTCGCGCGCAAGGGCCGAGCGCGGCTCATCACGTACATCGGCCGCGAGGGCGTGGCCGCGGACGTGGCGCCGCGCGACGTCCGGTTCGGCCCGGAGGGGGCACGCTTCACCGTGCTCGAGCAGGGCACTCCCGTCGCCGAGGTGCTCCTGCCCATGGGCGGCCAGCACAACGTGGAGAATGCGCTCGGCGTGTGGGCTGCTTCTCGCGCACTCGGCCTCTCCGCCGGGGAGGTGGTGCGGGGTCTCGTCTCCTTCCGCGGCGTCAAGCGCCGCCAGGAGGTCCGCGCGGAGGTGGACGGCGTGCTCGTGGTGGACGACTTCGCGCACCACCCCACCGCGGTGCGGGAGACCATCTCCGCCGTCCGCGGCCGCTACCCGGACCGCCGGCTGTGGGCCATCTTCGAGCCACGCTCCAACACCAGCCGCCGCAACATCCACCAGGAGGAGTACGCGCACGCCTTCGTGGGCGCCCACCGCGCGAGCCTCAAGGTCCCCGAGCGCCACGACAAGGTGCCGGTGGGCGAGGAGCTGGACGTGCCCCGCCTGGTGGAGGCGCTCAACGCCCAGGGCATCCCCACGAATGGCGAGACGGAGGTCCCCGCACTGGTGGAGCAGGTGGCGCGTGAGGCGCGTGCCGGGGATGTCCTGCTCGTGATGAGCAACGGCGCGTTCGGCGGCTTCATCCAACGGCTGCTCGAGTCCCTCCACAGACGCGCCGCGTGAGGACTCCCGCGGCAGCTGGGCGTGTCTGCGCCGTGCTCGTGCTCGTGCTCGTGCTCGGCGCGGCCCCCGGGTGCGTCCACACGACGGCCGTCCCTGCCACGGACGCGGAGTGCAGGAGGGCCCTGCCCGCTCCGGGCGAGCCCCTTGGAAGCCTGCGCGTCGGCGTCTACCCGGAGGGCGGGGAGCGTGACCTCGCCACGGAGCGGGGGAGCGTGGTGCTGCTCGACGTCTGGGCCACCTGGTGCGAGCCCTGCCGGGACACGCTGCCCCGGTACGAGGCCCTCGCCCACGAGCTGGGTCCACGGGGGCTCAAGGTGTACGCCCTCAGCGTGGACGAGGATCCGCGGCAGGTGAGCGTTTTCCTCGAGGAGAACGCGCTGTCCCTCCCCGTGCTGCTGGACCGCGGCACGAAGGTGTCCGAGTGTCGGCTCGCGTTGAGCAACCTCCCGACGAGCTTCCTCATCGACCGCGCAGGTCGGGTGCGCTACGTGCACCAGGGCGCGAGCGTGAGCACCCTGGAGGAGACCCGCCGGCAACTGGAGTCCCTCCTGGCCGAGCCCACGGACGGGTAGGAGGCATCTCCGCGCGGGGAGGGAAGGCGCGATGAGCGAGGAGTCTGTGTCGGGGTTGAGGGCCGCCGCGGAGGAGGCCGCGCGCCGTGCAGGACGGGTGCTCGCGGAGCGCTTCGGTGGGGAGCGCACCATCGGCTTCAAGGGCGACATCGACCTCGTGACGGACGCAGACCGGGCGTCGGAGGCCGTGCTGCTCGGATTCCTGCGCGAGCGCTACCCGTCCCACGCCGTGCTCGCCGAGGAGAGCGGTGAAGCGCAGGGCGTGGGCTTCCGCTGGGTGGTGGACCCCCTCGATGGCACCGTCAACTACGCGCACCGGCTCCCCCACTTCGCGGTGAGCGTCGCGGTGGAGGGGCCCGGGGGGCTCCTCGCCGGAGTGGTCTTCGACCCGATGCGGGACGAGCTCTTCTCGGCGGGTCGCGGCGAGGGCGCGACCCTCAACGGGCGGCCGATTCGCGTGAGTGCAGAGGGTGCGCTGGAGCGGGCCCTCCTGTGCACCGGCTTTCCCTACGACGTGCACGCGCGACCGGAGACCCCACTGGCTCTGCTCGCGCACTTCCTGACGCGCGCGCAGGGCATCCGGCGCCTGGGCAGCGCGGCGCTGGATCTCGCGTACGTGGCGGCGGGGCGCTACGAGGGGTTCTTCGAGGTGCGCCTCAAGCCGTGGGACGTGGCCGCCGGTGCGCTGCTGGTGATGGAGGCGGGGGGGACGGTCGCGCAGCTGGGGGGCGGGGCGTTCTCGCTCGCGAGCGGGGATGTGCTGGCGTGTAATGCGGCGCTTGCGCCCCGGATGAAGTCGGAGTGTGTGGCCGTGATGGCGCGGCTTGCGAAAGTGCCGGGGTGAGAAGGGGCACTCAGCGCCGGTGCAACCCCCTCACCCCGTCCCTCTCCCAGAGGGAGAGGAGGGGTTGGCTCAGAAGAAGCTCTCGGGGACGTAGATGATGTCCCCGGGGAGGAGCAGGAAGTTCTTCGTCTGCCCCGCGGCGATGTCCGCCACCGGGACGCGCAGCTTCCGCTCCTGGCCGTCGACGATCCGGGTGACGTTCGTGCCGTTCTGCGCCGCGAGCTTCGTGAAGCCTCCGGCGAGCGTCACCGCCTGGATGATGGACATGCTCTCCTCGTAGGGGAACGTGCCGGGCTTCTGCACCTCACCGAAGACGAAGACCTTCTTCGAGTTGAACTCGCGCACCAGCACGGAGACCTGCGGCCGTCGCAGGTAGCCCGCCTTCAGGCACGCGGTGAGCGCGTCCGCGGCCTCGCTGGACGTGCTCCCTGCCAGGGACACCTTGCCGCACAGCGGGTAGTCGATGGTCCCGTCCGGCGCGACACGCCAGGCCCCCGAGAGGTCCTGCTCCTGGAAGACACGCACCTCCAGCAGGTCCCCCGCGCCCAGGGTGCTGGCCAGCACACGCGGCTCCGACGACGTTGCCTGCAGCTCGGCGGCCGGGAGCTCGGGTGCGGGCTTCTGGCCGCGAAGCGTGAGGCAGCCGGTGAGGAGCACCGGGAGGAGCAGCAGGGCGGAGAGGCGCATCCGGAGGCGGGGCGGAGTGAAGGGGAGACGGTCAGTACGTCCCGGTCGCGCGAACATAGCCCTCGTGGCGCGCGAAGTTCAGGCTCGCCTCGTCGAGAGAGGAGGCCCGGGTGCCCAGCAGGTAGCCGGCGCCGAGGCGAAGCCATGGGTTGAGCTGGTACTCGGGCGTCAGCTCCAGGTGGCCCACCCTGTCCCGGCGTGCAGCGTCGCCGCGGTAGCCGACGAAGTCCAGACCCCCCGCCGCGGAGAGGGAGAGACGGCCGCCCAGCAGCACGCGCCCGTCCGCGTAGAGGCGGTCGCTCGCGTAGTGGCCGAGCGAGCCCGCAGGGTCCAGCGTCCGGAGGTACCCCGCGCGCACGAGCGAGAAGGGCGTGAGCGGACACACGAGCTCCGCCTGTCCCACGACCGTCCCCGCGGGCACCGCGCCCGTGTCCTGCGCCCACCCGAGCCGGACGTTGAGGGAGATGCGGGGAGTCACGAGCCCCGAGAGGCCCACCGTCGTGCGGAGGATGGACGCCGCCGGCGTGCTGCTCTGCGGGAAGGAGCGGTGGTCGAAGTCGGTGTCCAGGACGACCGCCGTCTTGGGCAGGAAGCGCCAGCGCACGTCCAGTCCCGCGTGGAGGTTCTGGTAGTTGAACTCCGCCACCGGGTCCGGCTGGCACGCGACGTCGGTGCACCCCGTCGCGCCGAGCGTGGAGAACGTCTCGAGTCCGTGGCCCACCTCGGGCGTGAGCTCCAGGGCGCCCGCACCGGGACGCACGGGGACAGCCAGCGTGATCCGGTTGCCGAGCGACAGCACACCGAAGCCGATGGCCAGGTTGGACGACCTGTCCGTGCGCGCGAAGCTGTCCGTCACGCGCACCTCCAGCGGGCCCCCCTGGTTGGCGATGAAGGACAGGTCCGCCGTGCCCTGCACGCGGCTGACGCGGCTGGAAGCGGCGGTGAGCCACCCCGGGTACCACACGAGGTCCAGCTGGCCCGCGGCCTTCACGTCCAGGTGACGCCCGGGCAGCTCGTAGCGGAGCCCTGGGCGCAGGTGCCACGCCATCTCCGGGCTGAGCTTGGGGCCATCGAAGAAGCCAGCGGCGCTGTCGTAGCGGAGCTCGAGGTCCGCCGCGGGGTGGAGCCGTCCCTCGCCCACCTTGACGCCGTTGCCGCCGCTGGATTCCTGGGCATGCGCGAGCACGGGCGCGAGCAGCACGCACGCTGCGACCACACCGTTCCTCACGCCCCTGACCGCTCGCCTCATGCGACTCACGTGTGTCTCGCGGCTACAGGGTGGGGCTGGCCGCGGGCTCGCGCAGGGTGAGGGGGGGCGGAGCCAGAGGCGTGGTGGGGTCTCCTCCGAACAGGTCGTCCGGCTCCTCCACCTCGACGGAGAGGGCCTCGTCCGTCCGGAACGCCAGCTCGCCGATGCACGCGCCGGCCTGTCCCCGCAGCTGCTCCACCTTCTGCCGCGCAATCGTCACCTTCGTGAACGCGTGGGACGCGGTGAGCGCCTCGCGCTTCGCGATGGCCTCCTGCAGCGTGGCGTCCGCCTGCTCCGAGATGCGCAGGAGGGCCTTCACCTGCGTGAGCTTGTCGTTGACGCAGTTGAGCTTCACCACGTCCCGGGTGCGCCGGGCCTCCTCCAGGCGCAGCTGGGTGTCCTGGAAGACGCCCCTCATGCGGGCCAGGGCGTCCGTGACGCGGCGCAGCTTCTCGGTGTCCGGGACGTCCTCCGCGTCCGAGGGTGCGGTGGGCGCTGTTGCCCGGGCCAGGGCGGACGCCGGTGTGGCCGGCGCCTGCGAGAAGGCCACCGTGCCGGCCAGGACCAGTGCACCGCACAAGGCTCGCCACTGCGACGTCATCGGTACTCCGGTTGGCGCGCGCGCGGGGCGCTCGGGCAGGGACTCGGTGAGGGACGCGGTTCGACGTCCCCTCGCGGAGAGGGTAGGGGGCAGGGAAATAGGGTGTCAATTACGGGCACGACGTCAGGAGGCCGGCGCGAAGACGAAGGGGTAGGTCACCGGCACCTCGCTGGTGGGCTGGAAGGGGAAGGTCCAGGTGCGGATGAGCGCCTGGACGCACTGGCCCACGGTGGGGCTGCCCAGCGTGTCCTCCTCGAGGTCCACCTCAGTGGTGCGCCCGGAGGGCCCGATGGTGAAGCGGACGAGCAGCTTGCCCTGGAGCTTCGGGTTGCGCTTGAGCTCGCGCTCGTAGCACGCCTGGATGGCGCGAAGCCGTGCCTTCACGTAGCGGCTGAGGGCCGCGCGATCCACGTCGTCTCCCCCCACCTCCGGGACCGCCTCGGAGACGCGGCCGCGGACCTCGACGTCCTGCTTCTCCGTCAGCTCCACCCGCGCGGGCGCCTGAGTGGCCAGGTCTCCGATGCCCGCCACGCGGCCCGTCCCCCCGCCTCGCGGCCCCCGGTCCACCGCCTCCGTGGCCGCCACGGGCTTGACCCCGGACACGCCCCGGAGCGCGCTGGCGAAGTCGGTGGCGAGCGTGTCGCCACCCCCGAGCACGTCCGCCACGCTTCCACCGGAGGCCTTCAATGCTCCGAGGAGGCCGAGGTTGGCCACACGCTGCCTTGCCGCCGCCTGCTGCTCGGGGGAGGCCGGGTCTGCAGCGGGCGCAGCCGTCTCCTCCTGCTCTGCTGCTTCGTCCTTCTTCCCGTCGGGCGCGTCCTTCTCCTGCGCGGCCGCTTCGGTCGCGGGGGCCTTCGGTGTCTCGGCGGGTCGGGGCGTGAGGAGCAGCGTCGCGAAGCGGTCCGGCAGCTCCTCCAGCGCGAGCTCACGCTCGGGAGGCGGCTCCGCGAGCAGCAGGCCTGCGCCGCACGTGAGGTGGAGCGCCACGGATGTCGCCAGCACCGCGAGGAAGAGGCGATCGAAGCGCGACAGCAGCGTGCCGCGAATCTCCGGCGGCAGCTCCACGCGCGTCTGCTCCGTGGCGACGAGCTGGAAGAGCAGCATCACTCCGCCCAGCACCAGGCGTCCACGGGACGTCTCGTCGAGCGGGAGGAGGAAGCCGTCCCCCTGCACGCGCGCCAGTCCCCTCTCGCGCACCTGCGCGAGCGTGAGGCCCTGACCGCCCACCTGGACGCGCCCCTCCATCGCCTCCGTGAAGGCGAGGTGCCAGCGGCCTGCGATGGGCTCGAAGAGGCCCCAGGAACCGGTGTGCTGGGCGGAGGGGAGGACGAGCGTGCTGCGCGCGTCCGGACCCACCGTCACGCGCTCCCGGCGCCGGAAGTAGCGCTCCTCGATGATGCGGCCGCCCTGGATGACGCCGACACGGAGGGCCTTGGGCTGGGGGGACGGGGACATTCAGGTGCTCGCGGCGGACCTCGGGGCTGCCGCTCTCTCTCAGAAGGGCGCCTTCTCCACGCTCTCGACGATCTTCGGCAGGAGGCTCTCGGTGCGCTGCAGCTCGCGGAAGGTCAGCTGCGAGCGCTGCAGAAGGTAGAAGGCCTCGGGCTTCTGGATGCGGCCCTCCACGCGGAGCTCCTCCAGGCGGATGACACGACCGCCCTTCACCGGCTTCTTCTTCGCGGCCTGCGTGGGTGACGCAGGGGCAGGAGGAGGCTTCGCGCTGGCGGTGAGCGCCAGGAGCGCTCCGAGGATGAGGGCGTAGCGGGACATGGAGCGGCTCTCAGGGCGGAAGCGTAGCCGACGTGGGGGTGGAAGGGGCAGCCGAAGGCCCGGAGGGGTCCGTCGGGGCGGAAGGGCGCGGCTGCTCCGGCTGCGCGCGCTCGCGCCGGCGCTCCTCCCGCTCGAGGGCCTTGCGTGCCTCCTTCTCCCAGCCCTCCGTCCTCTCGTCCTTCCCGCCCTTCGAGCGGTACCGCTCGAGAGCGGCGAGGGCGGTGCGCAGTCGCACCACGTCGTCCGTCCCGGGCACCGGCCCGTCCAGGTGGAGGAGCGCGAGGTGGAGCTCGGCGTCGGCGAGGTCGGGACGGAGCGCGCGTGCGCGCTGGACGTGCTGGAGGGCGCCGGCGGCGTCGCCGCTTGCGCGGAGGGCACTCGCGAGGTTGAGGAGGGCCGGGGCGAGGTCCGGTGCGGCCGTCACTGCGGCGTTGAGCGCGGTGAGGGCCCCGGGCGTGTCTCCGGCATCGAGGAGCAGGGCGCCGGCGTTGTTGTGCGCTTCGGCGAAAGTGGAAGGTGTCGCGCAGCCCGGTTGCACAACCCCCTCACCCTGTCCCTCTCCCAGGGGGAGAGGGGAAGTTGGGGGGCGAGGGGAGTTTGGGGGAAGTGGGGAGGGCTCGGTGCAGTTGGGCCGGAGGGTCGGAGCGGAGGCGCCGCGGAAGCTCTGGAGCGCGGCCTCGCGTTCTCCCTGGCGCAGCTGGACGAGGCCCAGGGCGTAGAGCGTCGCGGCGTCCTCTGGCGCGAGCGTTCGCGCATCCTCGAGGACCCGGCGCGCCAGCGCATCCTTTCCGGTTCGCATGGACACACGTGCGAGCACGTGGAGCGCCGGGATGTCGCGCGAGCTCCGAGCGAGGGCGCGCCGGGCTTCTGCCTCCGCGGCCTCCGCATTGCCCTGCGAGAGTTGCACGGAGGCGGGCGCGCTCAGCACCGCGGGAGACGCGGGGAAGAGCTCCTCCGTGGTGAGCTGCACGGGAGGCTCCGCCGGGAGCGGAGACTCCGCCGGGCGGAGGTGATGCAGGGCCTCGCGGGCGCGCCGGGTCCATGCGTTGGAGACCGAGCTCTTCCGCGCCACGTCCAGCGTCGCCCTGAAGGCGTCGGCGGCCAGCTCCTCGTACTGTGCGGCCTCCGCGGCGACCGTCTCCTGGTAGGCGATCACCTCCGCCTCTCCGAGCCGGCGCACCTCCTCCGGCACCGGGGTCTCCACGAGCGTCGCGGCGTACCGCTGGAGGAGGAAGCCGCGGCGGTACTGGGCCGCGAGGAGCCACGAGAGGCGCTTGAGGGCGAAGACCTCCCCGTACGCATCGCTCGCCCGCTTGAGCGCCGCCTTCTTCGCGTTGAGGCTGCGCACGAGCGCCTGGCCCTGGCCGGAGATTGCGAGCCGCTCGAACTCGGCCAGCTCCGCCTCGGCCACGGCGAAGCGCGCGGCCGAGGCCGCGTCCGCGGCGAGTGGGTGTGTCTCCGAGGTGAGGCCACGCTGCTCGAACGAGCGAGCCGACGCGGTCCATGCCTCGCGCGCCGCGCGCGCGTTGCCGAGCCGCTGCCAGGCGTCGCCGATGCGCCGGTGGGCCTCGACCCCCTGCTCCACGTTCGAGGGTTGGTTGGAGTGGCGCGCGAGGAATCCCTCGAGGAGCCGGATGGCGCCGCGCCAGTCCTCCTGCCGCTCACGCAACCTGGCCGCACGGAGCAGGTGGGCCGGCGCGTCCGTGCCGTCCGGGAAGAGCTCCGCGGCCCGAAGGTAGGTCTCCACGGCCTCGTCGCGGCGCCCCTGCGCTTCGAGCACCTGTGCCGCATTCCCGAGCGCGGCCTCGCGGTGGCGAGAGGACGGGAAGTCACGCACGAGCCGGCGGTAGCTCTCCACGGCCCCGTCGAAGTCATAGGACTGCTCGGCGTCCACCGCCGCCCGGAAGAGGGCCCCTTCCACGAGCGGAGAGGTGGGAAGCTCGCGGACGAGGCGCTCGAACAGCCTGCGTGCAGTGTCGAAGCGCCCGAGTGACTCGTTGGCCACCGCGGCATTGTTGAGGGCCTCGTCGGCAAAGGCGTGGCCCGGTGCCTCGTCCACGAGCGTGAGGTACCTCTGCGCTGCCTCCTCGTGGCGGCCCTGGGAGAGGAGCTGGTCCGCCCGCTTGAAGCGGGCCGAGAGCGCGAGGCCCACGAGCTCGCCGTGCCTCGCGCTGTCCGGCGCGGCGATGGTGGCGTCACCGGCGAGCCGCAGCGTGGCGGCCTCGAGGCCCTCCCAGTCCTCCTCGACGAGGTACGTCTCCGCCAGGAGCTGCGTGGCGAAGCCGGCCACCTCGGCCCGTGGCCACGACCGCATGAGCGTCTCGAGGCGGCGGCGTGCTCCGGGGAGGTCGTCGTGCGCGAAGGTGAGCTCCGCCGCGCGGTAGGCCACTCCCGCGCTGCGCGCATCCTGCGGGCCCACCCTCACGAAGGCGTCGCTGGCATCGACGAGCATTCGCACGGGTGTCTCCAGCGCGACGGGCCGGGGGCGCGAGCCCTTCGGGCGCTCCGCGGCCGCGAGCACCTTTCGCTCCGACGCACGCCCCGCCTTCACCTCGCCCTCGAGGTGCCGCTGCCACGCGAGCACCGCGGCGTAGGCGGCCTCCGTGCGGTAGCGCCCAGCGCCGGGGCTCTCCCGCACCTCGTCATAGGTCCTCGCCGCGGCCTCGAACTGCTGGGCCTGGAAGAGGCTCTCGGCCAGGTAGAAGCGCATCTCGTCAGCTCTCCCGCTGCGCGGAAAGCGCTTCAGGAACGCTGCATAGGCGCGCGCGGCGACCTCGTAGCTGTGCCGGGCGTCCTCCTCGCGCCCCGCGCTCCGGTGTGCCTGCGCCCGCTGGTGGTGGAACAGCGCCGCACCGGAGAGGGCCTGCTCGGCGAGCCGGTCCGCCGCGCCGAGCGCCATCGCGTTGCGCCGGTTGTGCACGCGCCAGGGTGTCCCCGGGGCGTAGGTGGCTGCGAGCCGCTCCCCCTCCGCGAGCGCCTCCTCCTGGCGCCGGTCTCGCGCCCGGGCCTGGGCGATGCGCTCCTGCACGCGGGGGGCATCCGGATGCAGCGGCGTCAGCTGCAGGACCCGACGGTAGAGGGCAATGGCCTCCTCGTGGCGCGTCAGCTCGAAGAGCACGTCGCCCGTCCGGCGGAGGAGCTCGGGTCCGAAGGGCTTCCCGTCCAGCTCCGCGAGGGCGAGAGGCCATGCGGGAGCTCCGGCGAAGCGCTCGTCCGCGAGGGAGAGGGCCGCGTATTGAAGCGCCTCCTCGCGCAGCTCACCCCCAACGTCCTGCTCGCCGCGGGCACGGGCCTGGGCCTCGTAGACGTCCAGGAGCGCGACGAATCGCGCGACAGCCTCGGGGAAGCGGTCCAGGCGGTAGTACGTCCAGCCGAGCTTGTAGAGCGCCTCGTCATGGAGCGGGTGGCGGGCGTCGCGCGCCGCTTGCTGGTACGCCTCCGCGGCCCGCTCCAGAGCGTCAGCGACCCGCGCGGGGTCCGCGTCGAAGAAGTGCTCGCCGATGCGGACCCAGGCTTCCGTGACGAACCGGCTCTGCGGATGTTGCGCGATGAGCCGCTGGTACTCCGCCAAGCCTTCCACGTGCTGTCCCTGCTTCTCCAGGCAGTAGGCCAGGAGGTAGCGCACGCCGTCGGCCTCCCGGAACGACGGGAAGCGGGCGAGGAGCTTGCGGTAGAGCGCGATGGATGCGGAGAACTCGACCCGCGGCTCCGGCGGCGTCTCCGTCTTGCCGGGGCCCGGCGGCGTCTGGAGGCGCGTCGTGTGCTCGCGCAGGGCGAGCAGGTGCTCGTCGCTCGCGCGCTCGTAGTGGAGCTCCGCGAGCCGATACATCACCTCGGGCGTCTGCAGCGGATCGTCCGGGTAGCGCCGGAGGAACTCCTCGGCCTGGGCGATGGCGTCGAGCCTCGCCTTGCGCTCGAGCGCCTCGAGCTCCTCGAGGTGTCGCTCGTACCTCTGCTCGAGACGGCGGACCCGCTCCTTCACCAGCTGCTGGACGTCACGGTGGTAGTCACGCGCCTCCGCTTCCCAGGCATCCACCGCCTCGCGAAGCGTCTCGAGCGGACGTTCCCCCTCCGCGGGTGGCGGGGCAGCTCCCCCGGACGCCGCAGCCGGGCCGGCTGGCTCCTGCGCGAGCGCGAAGCCGGAAGCAAGGACGAGCAGGGCGGCCAGGAGCGCGCGCATCACCTGGCCCCCTGCGGAGCGGGCCCCTCGTGCTCGAGGTCGAGCTCGCGCAGCGTCCGCGCCTTCTCTGCGGCCACACGCTGGAGCTCGGCGGTGTGGTCCGCCTTGCGCGTGAGGGCCACGTCCAGGAGGCCGACGTCCGCCCGCTGCACATGCTCGGCGAACTGGCCGCGGGCACTCCGGAAGGCGTCGAACGCCACGCGGCCAGCGACAGCGCGCGTGGGACCGGACAGTGCCTCCAGCTCCCGCTCCTGCGCCTCGAGCTGCTTCACCTCGGAGGTGACCTGGGCGCGCAGGCGCTCGCCGCGGGCATGGACCTTCGCGCGCAGGTCCGCTCTGGCCTGGACGGCACGGGCGCGCAGCGCCACGGTCCTCGCGTGCAGCGGCTGGAGGCGGGCGAGGAGGGCCTGTGCGTCGGCGCCGGACCGGGTGCTGGAGGCCTGGAGGAGCCGGTGCTCCTCCTCGAGCGATGCCACGAGCCCCTCCCGGATACGTTCCTCGCCGTGGACCCCGAGGCCCGCGCGCGCACGCTCGTCCACCAGCGCCGCACGGGTGCGCCCGAGCTCCGTCTCCAGCTGCGCGAGCGTCTCCAGCTCGCGCTCGAGGCGCACGAGGAGCTCCCGCTCCGCCTGCGGCTCCGGCGTCCGGACCGAGCGAGTGTCCACCACCCAGCGCTCCAGGGCCGCGACGCCGGCGCGGACGGACTGGATGTCGGAGGCGACCCGGAGCGCCTCCTGGCTCACGGCATCCACCCGGGCCTGGAGCCGCGTTCGCCGCTCGTCCACCTCGCGTGATGTCGTGGGCAGCGACGTCAGCCGCGCCTCGAGCGCGCGACGTGCTCCGAGGAGGCGCTCCCGCTGAGCCCTCTCCGGTGGCGTGAGCCGCTCATCCACGGCCCCGGCCTCGAGCTCCACCAGCGCGGCGAGGAGGCGGGCGAGCGAGGCGTCCGCGGCGTCCGCCCGCGCGATGCCCTCCTGCAGGTCCGGGAACGCATCCGGCCCGCGCCGTGTCAGCAGCTCCTCGATGCGCGAGGCGGTCTGGCGCGCCTCCGCGAGCCCCTGGCGGCTGGACTCGAGGTCGGCCACCAGCCGCAGGCCGTCACGCACCACGGGCGGGATGCGGGCGTAGCGACGGACCCCTTCGGGGAGGAGCTCCGAGGCATCCAGGTCTCGCGCGTGTCGGGCGAGCACGGCGTCGAAGTAGGCGACCGGGTCCTGGTTCGCCGCCAGCGTGGCATCCAGCTCGTCCCGCACGGGCGCGAACGTCTGGACGACTCCGGTGTATGCATCCGAGGCCTCACCGTAGCGCTTCAGGCGCAGCAGCAGGTTTGCCCGGAGCAGCCTCGCCTCGGGGGCGAGCGTGGACTCGGCGGCCACCTGGAGGAGGAGGTCCACGGTGGCCTTCGCGCGCGCGTGCTCGCCTTGCCGCACCTGGGCCCACGCGGTCTCGTACAGGGCGTCCGCGAAGAGGGGGCTCTCGCGGGGGATCTCCTGGTAGCGGTCCACCGCCTCGCCGTGGCGGCCGAGCTCGTGGAGCACGCGCGCGAGCGCCAGGTGTGCGAGCTCGCGCACGCGCGCATCCCGCTCGCCGTGCACCGGCAGGGCCGCTGTCGCGCGGAACCGTGAGACGGCCTCCTCCAGCTGTCCGGCCTGCACGTGGCAGACCCCCAGGAAGTACGCGCTCGGGAGCTGGACGGGGCTCCTGGCGTCCGCCGCGAGGGGAGCGAAGACGGCGCGCGCCCGTGCGAGGCGCTCGGCGAGCGGCGTGCCCGTGCGCAGGAAGAGGGACTTGCCCCAAGCGTACGCCACCTCCGGCGCGAGTGTGCCGGTGCGGCGGCGGGCCTGCTCGACGTACGCGTCCACGTCGTGCGCAAGGTCGAGCCGCGCGGAGGACTCCAGGTAGCGCGCGAGGACCTCACGGAAGCGCGGCGTCTCACGCGCGAGCAGCTCCCGGAGGTAGACGCGCGCGCCGATGAGGTTGCCCTGGCTGTAGAGCGCGTCCGCGAGGAGGTAGAGCGCCTCGTCGTACTGGGGGCTCTCGCGGAAGGCGGGCTCGCTGACGAGGTCGTAGAAGAGGACGGACGCGGCGGCGTGGTGGCCGAGGAGGGAGAGGAACTCACCGTCCGAGAAGCGCCTGGCGCGGGCCTGTGCGGCGGTGGGCTCCGGGCGCTGGCTGTGCTCGGCCTCGAGCGCGCGGAGGGCTCCTTCCGCGGCCTCGAGCTGGTGCTCGAGGGCGGAGAGCTGCGCCGTGGCGCCCACCGGCGCGGTGCTCGCGTTTCTGGTGTCTGGTGGTTCGGCGCGGGCCGCGAGCGGGAGGAGCGCGAGGAGGAGGAGCGTGTGCACGAGGAGGCGAGAGCGGTGGCTCGGCCCCCTCACCCTCTCCCTCTCCCAGAGGGCGAGGGGAATGACGCTGGAGGACACGGTGCGCACCGGGCTCAGTTCGCAGGCGCGGACTGCGAGGTGGTGGCGGCGGCCGGGAGCACCGTCCCATCGCCCGCGTCACGCGACAGCTCCACACGGCACTCCGCGGCCGGTCGGTCCTTGAGGTCCGCCGTCATGCCACCCTTCTCGAAGCCCACCACCTTCACCGTGGCCGTGCGCCCGGGCTCCGCGTTGAAGGTGCAGCTGTACTGCAGCCGGAACTTGTAGCCCTCGAGGTAGCTGAACACGCCGAAGCCGCTCCCGCGGTACACCAGCCGCACCGTCAGCTGGTGCTGGCCGGGGACGATGCGTCCGTTGAAGACCTCGAACTCCTCGAGCCGCGCGAGGTCCCCGTCCTTGTCGGTCTGCGCGAGCAGCGGCGCTCCGTCCAGCGCGTAGGCCACGGACTCGAGCGCGAAGGCGTCGCTCATCTCGTTGCGGTGCAACAGCAGCGCCCGGGAGCCTGTCGAGGGCTCACCGCCCGCCACCGACTCCTGCAGGAGCAACAGCCGGGACTTGGAGCGGAAGATGCGCTCCTTCAGGTCCACCACCTGCTGCTCCAGCGTCCGGACGCGCGTCTCGAAGGCCTCTTCGGAGGTCTGCACCGCGGCCGGCGCCTTCTG
>JAKEEX010000023.1 GCA_022616315.1 Myxococcaceae bacterium | reverse complement strand
GGGAGAGGGCGCCGGGCGGGGTGTCGTTCTCGGTCACGGGGCTCTCCGGAAGGGGGAGCCGCGAGGCTAGCCCGCATTTCTCACCCCGGCGTGAGGCTCGGGGTAGACTCCGCGCCCGCCGGGAGCGACCCCGGGCCCGTGGGAGGGAGGGATGGGGCGAGCCCGGCCTGCGCTCTGGTGGGAGCATCTTCCGGACGAGCAGCTGCTCCGCGTCCCCCTGCGCCGCCTCGGCCTGCGCATCGAGGGCACCGCGCTCGAGGAGCGTCTCGGGCAGCTGCATGGCGAGCTCGAGCAAGCCGGCATCCGCCGCTTCCGACCCTACGCCTGGCTGTCCACGAGCTGGTTCACGCCGCACGGCTACACCGGCTTCGCCATTCCGTTCTATCTGGCGCATCCGCGCCTCGTCCGTCTCGAGCGGCGCACGATGGGCGACGCGGAAGGCGCCTCTCGGGAGGTGTGCCTGCGGCTCCTGCGCCACGAGACGGGTCACGCACTCTACAACGCCTACGGGCTCCACCGTCGCGGCCGCTGGCGCGAGGTCTTCGGCCCGTTCGGCCAGCCCTACCGCGCCAGCTACGCCCCCACGCCGGGGAGCCGTCACTTCGTGGTGAACCTCGACCACTGGTACGCGCAGAGCCACCCGGTGGAAGACTGGTCCGAGACCTTTGCCGTCTGGCTGCGCCCCGGCGCCCGCTGGCGCTCCCGCTACGCGGGATGGCCGGCTCTGCGCAAGCTACGCTACGTCGAGGAGGTAGTGCGGGAGATCGCGGAGCTGCCGCCCCGGATCCGCACCCGCGAGCGCATCGACCCCCTGGCGGAGCTGGACCTCTGCCTGCACGAGTTCTACCGGCGCAAGCGAGCGCGGGTGCGACGCGTGCGGCGCAACGGCCCGCGGAGGGAGTTCCTGCGATGAAGCGCCTGCGCATCCTGGTCCTCACGCACGAGGACCTCGTCCCACCCGACTCGCTCGAAGGCTTGAGCGAGAAGGAGATCCTCAGCTTCC
>JAKEEX010000022.1 GCA_022616315.1 Myxococcaceae bacterium | reverse complement strand
GCGCGACGTCCCGCGGTGCTGCGCAAGCGCTCAGGCAACATCGTCGAGCGGATGGAGCGGTTCCGTCGCATCAGTCCCGCGCAGGCTGCGGCAGCTCGCGCAGAGCTCGCGCGCTTCTTCGGCGGGCCGGGCGTGGTGCTCGAGGCGCCTGCAAAGGATGAGGTGTCCGCGGCCGAGGAGGCGGCCCTGGCCGAAGAGGAGGCTGCGCAGGCGGAGGTGCCCGCGCAGAAGGCGACCCCTGGGGCGGAGGAGAGTCCCGCGGCGAAGAACAGCGTTGAGCCAAACTCGGCTGTGCCGCAAGACGATGGCGCCCGTTCGGCGATGGACGACGCACACGCGGCGGAGGAGCCTGCTGCGGAGGTGGCTCCTCCTGCGGCGCAGCCGCCTGCTGCAGACGGTGTCCCGGCGGCAGAGGACCCTGCGGGTACGGATGCAGTGAGCGGCGACGAGGGACGCTGACGGCCCCTCTCCCAGGAGGAGAGGGGAGGGTGGCCCGGCCTCCTCGCTCTCGTTCCCTCCGACGGGAGGAGGGGCAGGAAAGGGTGCTCGCCTGCCGCCAGGGAGGCCGGGCGCCCTCCGTCTGGTTGCCCATGCGCGCACTCGGGGATAGAGCCGCCGCCATGCAGACGCGGGCAGAGCGGGTGCGAGGGGAGTTCGGGGCGCTGGTGCGCCTGGCCGTGCCCATCATCATCGCCCAGGCAGGCCAGTCCCTCCTGGGCGTGGTGGACACCGCGGTGGCGGGCCGCGCGGGGCCCGTGGTGCTCGGCGCGGTGGGCCTGGCCAACGCCCTCTTCTTCGCCACCGCCTCCTTCGGCATGGGGATGATGATGGGCGTGGACCCGCTCGTCTCCCAGGCCGTGGGCGCCGGAGACACGGCGCGGGCCCGCCGCATGCTGTGGCAGGGCGTGTGGCTCGCGGTGGGCACCTCTGCGCTCCTCGGCGCCGTGCTGCTCGCCATCCCCGGAGTGCTGCCGCTCATCGGCATCGGGCCCGAGGTGTCGCGCGAGGCAACCGCCTACCTCCTCTGGCGCACGCCCTCGATGCTGCCGCTCCTCCTGTACATGGTGGCGCGCGCCTACCTCCAGGCCTCCGGCCGCACACGGCCGCTGGCGTGGGCCGTCATCTCCGCCAACGTCTTCCACATGGGCGCTGCGGTGCTGCTCCTCTTCGGCGGCGCCGGCCTGCCCGCGTGGATGGGCCCCCTCCGGTGGGTGCCGGCCATGGGCGCGCCGGGCCTCGCGCTGTCCACGACGCTCAGTGTCGTCCTCGAGCTCGCCGTCCTCGTCTGGACCATCCGCCGGATGCCCGCGCCGCAGGTAAGCCGCCGGCCTTCGTCCGCGGACGTGCGGACGGCCATGAGGGTGGGAGCGCCCATCGGCGCGCACATGCTCGCGGAGGTGGGCGTCTTCGCCCTCGCGGGGCTCCTGGCCGGGCGACTCGGGGAGGCGAGCATCGCCGCGCACCAGATTGCCATCACCTACGGCAGCCTCACGTTCAACGTGGCGCTCGGCATCGGCCATGCGGGAAGTGTCCGCGTGGGATGGGCGGTGGGTGCGCGCGACGCCGCGAGGGCACGGCTGAGCGGCTGGGTGGCCTTCGCGTCCGGCGTGGCCGTCATGAGCCTCTCGGCGCTCGTCTTCTTCCTCGCCCCCGGGGTCCTGGGCCAGCTGATGACGGACGCGCCGGACGTGCTCGCGGTGGTGACGCCGCTGCTCGTCGTGTGCGCCGCCTTCCAGGTGTCCGACGGGCTCCAGGGCGTGGGCGCCGGCGTGCTGCGCGGAGCGGGGGAGACGCACTTCACGTTCCTCGCCAACATGGTGGGCCACTACGGCGTCGGGCTGCCCGTGGCGCTCCTCCTGGGGCTCCACCTGGGCTGGGGTGTCATCGGCATCTGGTGGGGCCTGTGCCTGGGGCTCTCCGCAGTGGCGCTCGCGCTCGTCCTGCGCTTCCGCAAGGTGTCCCTCGCGCCGCTCCGGCCCCTCGAGGAGCAGGCGCTGCAGACTCCGCCCCTCAACGCCTCCGCGTGACGCCACGCCACGCCGCCGCGCGCGCCGTGGCCTCCCAAGGAGAAGTCAGTACCCGAGGTGGCCCGGCTCCACGCCGCGCAGGTAGTCACTTCCGTGGCGGAGGATGATGTCGTGGCCGCGGATGTCCGCGATGTCGCTGTAGCTGGCGAGGTAGTCCTTCGGGAAGAAGAGCCCCTTCTCCACCTGGAACTCCTTCTCCCCGATGGCGAAGACCTTGCCGAGCTTGTGCCCATCCGCGCTGCGGACGTTCATCCCTTCCTGGATGCTCATGCGGTCGTACATGGCCCCTGCTCCTTCGCGTCCTTCCCGTTCAAAGCTGTGCAGATTCCAGCGAGGGTACAAGCGGGTGTCCGCGTGCGTCTTCCCGGTCGTCGACGCGCTGAGAGTGCCTCCCAGCTGACTTGACAGTCGGCCCCGGTCGCGCTCGTGTCTCGGCCCCCGCGCGATGCCGTTTCGGCCCGGGGAGGCGTCCACCGACAAAGAGGGACGAGGACGTGGCGAGCCAGACACCGACAGCGCATGCACAGGGCTCGGGGCTCCTGGTGCGCAGCTTCCGGCTCGGCCTGGCGGAGCTGGGCAAGCTGAACGAGGTGCGTGCACTGCTCGCGCCGGAGTCGGCACGGCTCCTCGACGAGCCACCCCTGCCCATGGCCTGGGTGCCGGTGGACTGGTTCATCCAGGTGGCCGAGGCCACCGACGCGCTCACGGGCCGCGCCGGCTGCCGACGCCTGGGCCACGTGAGCGCGAAGACGAACACGGGCGGCGTGCTGGCCCCGCTCATCAAGACGTCCCTCTCCATCTTCGGCGCGACACCGCCCACCCTCTACAACCGGCTGGACACGTTCTGCTCGGTGCTGGTGCGCCACGCGGGCTTCGACTTCGTGCCGGACGGCCCGCGTGGCGGCACCCTCCACGTGGCCTACGCGAGCGCCGTCACCCCGCCGCTCTTCGCCGTCTGGGAGGGCGTGTGCATCTTCGTGCACGAGCTGTGCGGCGTTCCCTCCGAGGTGGCGCCCACGCGCATCGAGCAGAACGGGCGCCTGGGCTGCATCCACGTGCGCTGGTGAGGTGTCGCCCGGGTCCGCGCGCGCTTCAGCGCCCGCGCAGCACGGTGAGCGCGCTGTCCGTGAGGATGTAGAGCATGGGCGGCGTCACCGTGGGGTCGTACAGGAGCTGCTTCACGTGCCCGCCGCGGAGGTCTTCCACCTTCTGGAACGTGCTCCCGTCGGGCAACAGGCGCCAGAGGCCCGCGTCCGCGGTGCCCACGAAGAGGGAGCCGTCGTCGGTGGCCTGCAGTGCCTGCACCCTGCGCGTGGGGAGCCCCTCGAGCTCGACGAAGGTGGCGTCCGCCTGCCACGGGCCCCGCGTGCCGTCCGGCCGCCGGGGACCGTCCATCCTCCACAGGCCCCGCTCGATGCTCCCGACGTACGTGCGCCCGTCCGGCGTCTGCGCGATGCCGCGCCAGAGGTCGTCCCCGTCCACGCCGTTGGGGATGCGGTCGTTGTAGCCCTGGTACACCCACGGCGCGGGACCCTCCCACGTCATCTCCTTGTCGAAGTCCCGCAGGCTCGCGCTCGGGCGCAGGATGCCAAGCTTCTCGTCCGTGGCGATGAGCACGTCCCCGTTGGGCGCGATGCCGAGGCCGAAGGTGAAGGCCGTCCTCAGGCCCTCCTGACTCGCCTCGTCCTCGTACCAGGCGGGGTGGCGGTGGCTGCTGTAGACGAGCCCCTGGATGCGCG
>JAKEEX010000222.1 GCA_022616315.1 Myxococcaceae bacterium | reverse complement strand
GGTCGTCGCGGTGGTGGGCGAGGACTTCCCCCAGGGCCACCTCGACTTCCTCAAGGGAAGGGGAATCGATCTCGGCGGCCTCACGCGCGAGCCCGGCCGGACCTTCCGCTGGAAGGGGCGCTACACCCATCAGCTGGACGAGGCCCACACGCTCGACACCCAGCTCAACGTCTTCGAGCGCTTCGCGCCGACGCTGCCGGACGCCTACCGGAGCGCGCGCGCGGTCTTCCTCGGCAACATCCACCCTGCGCTGCAGCTGAGCGTGCTGGACCAGGTGAAGGGTCCCGAGCTCGTGGCCATGGACACCATGAACTTCTGGATCCAGGGCTTCCTGCCGGAGCTCAAGAGGACGCTCGCGCGCGTGGACCTCCTCTTCGTCAACGACGGCGAGGCGCGCCAGCTGGCCGGAGAGCCCAACATCGTCAAGGCGGCCAGGGCCATCATGGCCATGGGCCCGCGGCGCCTCGTCATCAAGCGCGGCGAGTACGGCGCGCTCCTCTTCGACGGCGACCACATCTTCGCCTGCCCGGCCTTTCCGCTCTCCGAGGTGCTGGATCCGACCGGAGCGGGGGACACCTTCGCGGGTGGCTTCATGGGGAGCATCACCCGGGCGTCGGTGGTGGACCAGGCCGCGCTGCGCCGCGCGATGGTGACCGGAAGCGTGATGGCCTCCTTCACGGTGGAGCGCTTCTCGCTGGAGCGGTTGCGCGAGGTGACACCCGGGGAGATCCGCGCCCGCTACGAGGCGTTCCAGCGGCTCACCCACTTCGACGCGCTCCAGTGATCCGGCCGGCGGGAGGCCGCGGCGGTCGCCTCCCTTGACGGCCCAGCGCACACCTCCCTACGCTTCCCCCCTCTGCTCCTCGTCGAGAGGGGCGGTCCACCACCCGGGGGGGAAGCGTCCGATGGGCGCACCGGAGCGCCGGAGTGAAGGAGCAGCGACGGAACGAGCGAGTGGCTTCGCGCCTGCGGTGCTGGTGCGAGGCGGAGGGCGTTACCTTCTTCGCCCGTGTGGCCAACCTCGGTGAGGGGGGCGTCTTCCTGCGCACGCTCACGCCCTTGCCCCCGGGCGCACGGACGCGCCTCCGCTTCCTCCTGATGGGAGAGAGGGAGCTCGCGCTGGAGGCGACCGTCGTCTGGGCGCGCAACGACGCGTCGGCCGGTCCCCCGGGGATGGGGCTTGCGTTCGACGCGCTGGACGCCGAGGGCCAGGCACGCGTCCGGACGCTCTTCGACCGGGAGCACAGCTCCGCCAGCGGACGCGCCACGGCACTGGTGGTCGGGCCCGCGGGCGTGTAGGACTGCGCCTCAGGCCATGCGCATCGCCGTCCTCTCCGACGTCCACTCCAACATCGAGGCGCTCACCGAGGTGCTTCGCGCCGCGGAGGCGGAGCGGGTGGACCGGATGGTCTGTCTCGGGGACGTGGTGGGCTACGGCGCCGCGGTGAACGAGTGCTGTGAGCTCGTCCGCGCCCACTGCGAGGTGACGCTGCTCGGCAACCATGACGCCGCGGTGGCCGGGCGCATGGACTACTCGTACTACTACGACGCCGCGCGGCACGCCCTGGACTGGTCCGCGAGCATCATCTCCCAGGAGAACGCGGCCTGGCTGAGGAGCCTGCCCTTCACGTACCGGATCGGAGAGGTGGGGTTCAGCCACGGCTCGCCGGTGGACCCGCGGGCGTACGAGTACATCTTCGCGCTGGAGCAGGCGCGCGAGCTGACGCCCCACGTGGAGCACCTCCCCGAGGTGACGTTCATCGGGCACAGCCACCTGTGCAAGGCCTTCTCCCTCGCGGATGGCGAGGTCAACGACGTGGTGGCCCAGAAGTTCGGGCTGCGCCAGGGGTCCCGCTACATCGTCTCGGTGGGGAGCGTGGGCCAGCCCCGTGACTACGACAACCGCGCGTGCTTCGTCGTCTGCGACACCGACGCACGGACGGTGGAGTACCGCCGGGTGGAGTACGACATCGAGGCGAGCGCCCAGCGCATCTTCGACGCGGACCTGGCGCTCAACTTCGGCAGGCGCCTCTTCCTCGGCGTCTGAGCAGGGCGCAGGCCCTGTGCCATCCCCTCCGGGAGGGGTGCCCCAAAGGTGATGCGCGGGGCCGGGCAGGTGTGCGATAGACACGGGCGTGCTGCCCCGTCGCCCGGTCTTGATTGCTCTCTGGTTGGTGCTCGCGGCCCTCGGTGGGTGCCGCAAATCTCCCGAGCCCTCGGCTGCCTTCGCGCAGGCCCGCAGCCGACACCTCGCGCTCCTGGAGGCGCGGGGCGAGGAGGGCTACGCGGACCCGGAGGCCGATGCCATCCTCCAGCTCCTCGCCCAGGTGCCCGCGGACAGCAGTGACGCCGAGGCCGCGCGGGTGATGCGGGAGCACATCGAGGCGGAGCAGGCACGCCTGAGCGAGCGCCAGCGGGACGTGGCGTCCGCGCTCGCGTTCGCCCGCGAGGCCCCTGCGCTGACAGAGAGCGCTCCACGAGAGCTCGTGCAGGACGGGACACCGGATGCCGGG
>JAKEEX010000221.1 GCA_022616315.1 Myxococcaceae bacterium | reverse complement strand
GTGGGCAGGGAGGGCGCCATTGTGGGCAAAGGCGCAATGTGCGGAAAGTCCGACACTCCTCCTGCCCGGGAGGACAGGGGAGGCGGTCTCCTGTTGCACGGGTCAGCGCGCGTCGTGCCGCAGGCGGAGGAGGCCCTCCTGGGCCACGGAGGCGACCAGGCGTCCGTCGCGGGTGAAGACGTGCCCGCGCGCCAGCCCCCGCGCGTTGCCCGCCCACGGGCTGTCCATGGCGTACAGGAGCCAGTCGTTCATGCGCAGGTCGCCGTGGAACCACAGGGAGTGGTCCAGGCTTGCCGCCTGCATGTTGCGCTGGAACACCGTCGCCCCGTGCGGCAGCAGGGCGGTGGTGATGAGGTTGAAGTCGGAGGCGTAGGCGAGCACGTACTTGTGCACCTGCGGGTCCTCCGGCATGGGGCCGTCCGCGCGGAACCAGACGTACTTCACCGGCTCGCAGGGCTCCGGCTTGAACGGGTCCACCTGCGTCACCGGGCGCAGCTCGATGGGTTTGTCGAACAGGAGCTTGTCGCGCATCCGCTCGGGGATGAGGTGCGCGTGGCGGCGCCACACCTCCAGGTCGGTGGGGAAGTCCTCCGGCCCCGGCACCTCCGGCATCTTCACCGCGTGGGTGAAGCCGGGCTCATCCCCCTGGAAGGACGCCATCAGGGTGAAAATCGGCTCGCCTTTCTGGATGGCCACCACCCGGCGGGTGGTGAAGCTGCCGCCGTCGCGCACCCGGTCCACGGTGTAGACGACCGGCATGCCCGCGTCGCCCGGGCGCAGGAAGTAGCCGTGCAGCGAGTGCACGTGGCGGTTGGGGTCCACGGTCTGGCTCGCCGCGGACAGCGACTGGCCGAGCACCTGGCCACCGAAGAGCTGCCGGAAGCCGAGGTCCTGGCTCCGGCCGCGGAACAGGTTCTCCTCGATGGGCTCCAGCTTCAGGAGCGACAGCAGGTCCTCCAGGACGCGACTCATCCTTCCCCTCGTGCGCGAGCCGACCCGGGCCGGGGGGGCCAGGTCGGGTTTGACGCCCCGCACCATGGAGAATGCGCGGGGCACGCGCCAGTGAATCGTGCCTCTCTGGGGACGGGGCAGGCCGGGGTGGGGCGCCCCGGGGACGGACGCCCGCTCAGCCTGCGAGCGTGGGCAGTCGCTGCGCCCAGGGCCGCGCCTCCTCCAGCTGCGACGCGAGGCGGAAGAGGGTGGCCTCGTCGCCGTAGCGGCCCATGACGTGCACCCCGATGGGCAGGCCCGCGCTGCTGGTGCCGAGCGGCACCGACATGGCCGGCTGCCCGGTGAAGTTGGCCACGGGGGTGAAGGGCGCATAGGCCGCCGCGCGCAGGAGCGCCTCCATCGCGCTGTCGGGCGGCGCCTCGAAGCTGCCCAGCGGCGGGGGCGGCTCGGCCAGCACGGGCGTCAGCCACACGTCGGTGTCCACGAAGTGGCGGGCCACCTGGCGCGCGAACATCTGCAGGGTGCCGAGCGCCAGCAGGTAGTCCGACAGCGGCATCCCCTTGCCGAGCTCGTACATCGCCCAGGTGAGCGGCTCGAACAGCTCGGGGCGCACCTCGAGGCCCTGCAGCAGGGCCATGCCGTCGATGCCCGTCACCACCGCGCCCGAGTAGACGGCGATGAAGGACTGCTGGGCGAGGTCCTGCATGGGCGTCTCCAGCGAGCCCTCCTCCACGTGGGGGCCGAGCGACTCGAGCAGCGCCGCCGCCTCCCGCACCGCGTTCACGCAGTCCTCATGCACGGGCACGCCGTTGATGGACCGGGTGGTGAAGCGCACCCGCAGCCGGCCCGGGGGCGCCCCTACCTCTTGGAGGAAGGGGCGGGCCTTGGGCGGGGCGGCGTACGGTGCGCCCACGTCCAGGCCCTCGGTGGCGTCCAGCAGCGCGGCACTGTCACGCACCGAGCGGGTGAGGGCGTGCTCGACGACGAAGCCGTGCATCACCTCGCCCAGCTCCGGCCCCAGAGGGTTGCGCCCGCGCGAGGGCTTGAGGCCGAACAGGCCGCAGCAGGAGGCCGGAATCCGGATGGAGCCACCGCCGTCGTTGCCGTGTGCGAAGGGGACGATGCCCGCGGCCACCGCTGCCGCCGAGCCGCCGCTCGAGCCGCCCACGGAGTGCTCCGGGTTCCAGGGGTTGCGCGTGGCGCCGAAGGCCCGCGGCTCGGTGGTGGGCAGGATGCCCAGCTCCGGCAGGTTCGTCTTTCCGAGGATGACGAGGCCCGCGCGCCGGTAGCGCGCCACCAGTTCCGTGTCGTGCGGCGTCACCGCCTCCCTGAGGAACGCCGAGCCGCCCGCAGTGGGCACGCCCGCCACGCCCGCGAGGAAGTCCTTGAGGAGGAAGGGCACCCCGGTGAAGGGCCCCTGCGGCAGGGGCCCGGCGGCCTCGCGCCGTGCCTGCTCGTCGAGCCGCAGCACCACCGCGTTGAGCCTGGGGTTGAGCCGGTCCAGCCGCCTCATCGCCGCCTCCACCAGCTCGGAGGGCTTCACCTCCTTGCGGCGGACGAGCTCGGCCTGGGCGGTGGCGTCGAGGGTGATGAAGGGGTCGGAGTGGGCCATGGTGCAACGAGCGTACGCCTGCGCTCCGATGCGCGCGCACCCCGACGCGGAGGCGGACGTGCACGCGCGGACGTTGCCCCGCAGCCGTCTGTTCGCTCAGCGCACCTCGAGCCGGAACGGCAGCATGGCCTTGACGCCCGGCTCCATCAGGTGGACCGCGGACAGCCCCAGCTCCCCCGCTCGCGGTGGATGTCTTCTCGTGTCCTCGCTGCGGGGGAAGACGGCGTGTGCTTGCGTACCTCGCCCATGGCCCCCTGGTGCGGCACGTGTTGAAGCACTT
>JAKEEX010000220.1 GCA_022616315.1 Myxococcaceae bacterium | reverse complement strand
TGCAGACCTCCCGCGAGCAGCGGGGGTGAGCGGGGGTGAGCGGGGAAGCGGGGGCATGGGGCGCCGCCCGCGGTGGACCTCCGTCCCCCGTGAAGTCAGCGCGACGCCGCGCGCGTGCGCAGCCAGTCCGCCACGGCCAGGCCCGTCCCGAAGGGCCACGCGCGCAGCTTCTCCGGCGGGAGGCGCTTGATGGCCGCGAGCTCCTCGCCCACCTGCAGCTCGCCCTCCGCGCGCACGTGGTAGGCGACGATGAGCTCGTTGCGCTCCGGGAAGGCGTAGCTCCCCACCAGGCCCACCACCTCGCCGGACAGGCCCAGCTCCTCTCGCACCTCGCGAAGCACACCCTCCTCGGGTGTCTCGTCGCGCTCGAGGAAGCCGGACACGAGGCCGAACCACGTCTCCGGCCAGCCCTTGTTGCGCACCAGCACCACGTCACCCCGGTGCTCGACGATGGCCGCCACCACGGGCAGCGGGTTGTCCCAGTGCGTGAAGCCGCACCCCTCGCGTCCGCACACCTGGCGCGTGCGGCCGGAGACGAGACGCGGGTGTAGGGAGTCGCCGCAGCGTGGACAGAAGCAGAAGTCGGACATGGCTCGCGTGACTCTACCCGGCGCGCGTCGCACCTGGCGGGACTGGAGCTTCCACCAGAGGACGCTCCCACACGACCGGGCGCCTGATGCGCCGCGCCCCCGGGGCGGACCACAGTCGTGCCTCGATGCTCCGTCCTTCCTGCGCTGTCCTGGCCGTCGAGGGTGGGGGCGCTGCACGGCAGCCCGTGGCCGCCGAGCTGCGCCCGGCGCTCGACGTCTGGTGCGCGAGGAGCGTTGAGCAGGCGCTGGAGCTGCTCGCCGAGCGCAGCTTCGATGCCGTCGTCACGGACCTCGCGCTCCCGGACGGGGACGGCCTCATGGTGCTGGTGGCAGCCTCGAACCTCGCGCCCCGGAGCGCCCGCATCCTCGTGTGGGACCGGGAGCGGGACGACGCGCGCGCCAAGGAGGGACTCGGACCGCTGCTGCACGGCGCCCTCGCCCGACCCTGGCCGAGAGGCATGCTGCTCGCGGAGCTGCTGCGCCTGTTGCCCGGCACCGCACGCGTGGCCGCGGCGCAGCGCTGATGGATGAGGGGGAGCGCCTCTCCCCGGCGCTCGTATCGACGCGCGTCGCCTGGTGCGAGGCGTCGCGCAGGTGGGGCGGACGGACGGACAGGTGGCGGGTCCTCGGGGCCGTGGTCACCCTGACCTCGAGGGTCACCCTGCCCTCGAGGAGGCCTCATGCCGGAGAAGCCCAGAGTGGAGCGGGAGCGGCGCGCCAAGGCCCGTGGCGTGCCGGTGGCGGTGAAGGAGCGTGACGTCACGGGAGCGCGGCGGATGAGCACCCACGCCGCCAAGAAGAGCGGCGGCATGGTGTCCCGCGCCGGCTTCGACGACCGCAACGTGAGCATCGCCCGCTCCCCCGGGATGGGGAAGAGACGCCGGGGCGTGGAGCTCCCCCTGCCGGACGCCATCGGCTCCAGCGCCTCGCGCCGCAAGACGCTCCCGTCCAAGGCTGCCGCCGCGTACCGCAAGGAGGGCCGCCGCAAGGCCACGCCCGCCTCCGCCCTGCCGGACGTCGTCACTCCTTCGCGCAAGCGCGCCCGCGCCGTGGAGAACCTCACCATCCGGCGCACCCTCGGGGGGCCGAAGAAGCACCAGCGCACCCTCCACAAGGAGGCGCGCAGGCGTGCCCGGGGCGTCCGCCGCACGCGCTGAAGCCCACGCGGCCTCGGCTCCCCCACGGGCGAGGGGCCGGGCCCCGGGGGCTGGTTGACCCGGCGGAGAATTGAGAACTACTCTCAACTTCAATTTTGCGCCGTGCTGCGTCGCGGCAGGTGAGAGCGGTTCATGATTGTTTGCATCTGTCGCGTCGTGTCGGACCGGACCATCCGCGCTGCCATCCAGGAGGGCGCGAGCACCGTGCATCAGGTGGCCATGGCGTGCCGGGCCGGCACGGTGTGTGGTGGCTGCCGCCCCCAGATTGCAGAGCTCATCGCCGAGTCGCGCGGCGGTGTGTGTTCACCCGTGACAGCTCCCGAAGGGGCTGATTGTCCGATGGTGCCCACGCCACTAGTGTCCTCGGCGGCATGAAGGCCCAACCCAAGGTCATCGACCTCCTCAACGACGTGCTCACTGCCGAGCTGACGGCGGTCAACCAGTACTTCCTCCACGCGCGCATCGCGGAGAACTGGGGGTACGAGCGCCTGTGGAAGAAGATCTACGAGGAGTCCATCGAGGAGATGAAGCACGCGGACCGGCTCATCAAGCGCGTCCTCTTCCTCGACGGGCTCCCGAATCTCCAGCGCCTGGGCAAGATCAACGTCGGCGAGAGCGTGCAGGAGATGCTCGAGCTGGACCTGAAGCTCGAGTACGAGTCGGTGCGGACGCTCAACGAGGG
>JAKEEX010000219.1 GCA_022616315.1 Myxococcaceae bacterium | reverse complement strand
TCGAACTCGGCGCCGCCGCCCCCGCCCCCGAAGGGCATCCCGCCGCCGGCGCTCTGGGCCTGCTTGTAGGCGCGCAGCGTCTCCGCCTTCTTCTCGTCGAAGCCAATCTTCGCCGCGTCCTCGCCGAACTCGTCGTAGAGCTTCCGCTTCTGGGGGTCGCCGAGCACCTCGAACGCGGCCGTCGCCTTCTTGAAGCGCTCCTCGGCGGCCCGGTTGTTGGGGTTGACGTCCGGATGGTGCTCCCGGGCGAGCCGCCGGTAGGCCTTCTTGACGGCGGCGTCGGACGCGTCGCGGGGGACCCCGAGGATGCTGTAGAAGTCTTCGGCCATCCGGCTCTCACCCCGCGCGGGCACGGTCTCGCCGGTTACAGTAACCAACCAACCCTGGGGTGCCAGAACGCGGTCCCTCGGCCCCCTGGATTCCACGTGAAGACGCCTGCGACAGAGTGGAAGCGCCGCCGGCCCCGGCCCGCATGCCCGCCGCGGAGCCGACCATGCGGGGTGGCGTGGGCTGGACTGGTCGCCCTGCTGCTCGGTGCTCCCGTCTCGGCCGCTCCCGTGGAGGCGGAGGTGGTGGTGGACCGGGTGGTCGCGGTCGTGGAGGACACGCTCATCACCCAGTCGGAGCTCGTCTTCGAGGCGCACGTCATGCTCGCGCAGCGCACCGCTGCGAGCCAGGCCCTCGCGCCCCTGGACGACGCCCTGCTCGCGAGCGTGCTCGAGCTCTCCATCGCCCAGCGGCTCCAGGCGCGGGAGGCGGAGAGGCTCGGAGCACCCCCGCTCGAGCCGGCGGAGCGCATCGCGCTGGTGGACGCGTTCCGGCGGCGCTTCCCGTCCGAGGAGGCGCTCCAGGCCTTCCTCGACGCGCACGGCGCGGACATGCCCCAGCTCGCCGCGCTGCTGGAGCGCAACCTGCGGGCCGAGCGCGCGCTCGAAGGGCGCCTGCGTGTGAGGGCCCAGGTGACGGAGGCCGAGGTGCGCCGCGTGTACGACCAGAAGCCCGCGACGCTCGGGCGCCCCTACGAGGAGGTCCGGGAGCGGCTCCGCGAGGAGCTCCTGCGCGAGCGCTCCAGGGAGGCGGCCGCCGAGGAGGTGGCCCTGCTCAAGCGCGGGGCGCGCATCCGCCGCGTGGCACCGTTCGCCCGGGGGGACGCGAAGTGAGGAAGCCCGTGCCACCGGGCCGCATGGAGGTGGCCTTCCGCCCCATGCTCCTCGGGGACCTCGAGGACGTCATGGCGCTCGAGCGCCGGGCGTTCCGCAACCCCTGGTCCGCGGAGCTGCTCCGTCGGGAGCTGGAGCACGAGTGGTCCACCATCCTGCTCGCCGAGACGGCGGGTGGGGGCGGCCGCCCGGTGCTCCTGGGGCTGTGCATCTACTGGGTGGTCCACGACGAGGTGCACGTCCTGAACGTCGCCACGGAGCCCGCCCACCAGCGCCGCGGCGTGGCCCGCTCCCTCCTCGAGGAGGCGCTCGCGCGGGGACGGAGCCGCCGCTGCACGCTCGCCACGCTCGAGGTCCGCCGCTCCAACGTCCCGGCAATCGCCCTCTACCAGGGGCTGGGCTTCCGCCAGGTCGGCGTGCGACCCAACTACTACTCGGACGAAGGGGAGGACGCCCTGGTCATGGTGCTCGACCTGTGAGTCCCCAGAGTGCTTGACAGGAGGGGGCCCCTCCCTATACTCGCGCGCCTTCAAAAAGCCCCCCTGCAGTTGGGTGGACACCGACGTGCACACCCGCAGGGGCGCGTGCTTTCAAAGGATTCCTCAAGGCAATGCCGACGATCAGCCAGCTGGTCCGCAAGGGTCGCGAGAAGCTCAACATCAAGGGCAAGAGCCCCGCGCTCAAGGAGTGCCCGCAGAAGCGCGGCGTGTGCACCCGCGTGTACACCACGACCCCCAAGAAGCCGAACTCGGCCCTCCGCAAGGTGGCCCGCGTGCGGCTGACCAACGGCATCGAGGTGACGTCCTACATCCCCGGCGTGGGCCACAACCTCCAGGAGCACTCGGTGGTGATGATCCGCGGCGGCCGTGTGAAGGACCTCCCGGGCGTTCGCTACCACATCGTCCGTGGGACCCTGGACTCGCAGGGTGTGCAGGGCCGCAAGCAGAGCCGCTCGAAGTACGGCGCCAAGCGCCCGAGCTGAGAAGACGTCAACGTCGTCCGCAGGGCCCCTGTGGTGTGAGTCGAGGGCGCTTGCGCATCACCTTCGTGGCCCGCCATAGCTTCAGGTGGGCTCAGACCAAGTCCGAGGAAGTTCCATGCCCCGTCGTCGCGTCGTCGCAAAGCGCAAGATCCTCCCCGATCCGAAGTTCCAGGACCGGCTCGTCACCAAGTTCGTCAACGACCTGATGCGCAAGGGCAAGAAGTCCGTGGCCGAAGGCGTGTGCTACGGAGCCTTCGCGCTCATCGAGGAGCGGGGCAAGGAGGACCCCCTCAAGACGTTCAAGAAGGCGCTGGACAACGTCAAGCCCGTCCTCGAGGTGAAGTCCCGCCGCGTGGGTGGCGCCACGTACCAGGTGCCGGTGGAGGTCCGCCAGGACCGTCGCGTGGCGCTCGGCATGCGCTGGCTCATCACCTACGCCAAGGCGCGCGGCGAGAAGACCATGCAGGAGAAGCTGGCCGGCGAGATCATGGACGCCGCCAACAACCGCGGCAACGCGGTGAAGAAGCGCGAGGACACGCACAAGATGGCCGAGGCCAACAAGGCCTTCGCGCACTACCGCTGGTAGGCGTCAGGCCGCACGCTGCCGTCCTTGAAAGGGGCCCTCTCGGGGGCCCCTTCGTGTTTCTGGGCCAGTGGCCCATTACCTCTTCGATTCCGTCGACCGAGAAGGAGCGACGCCCCCATGCCCCGCGAGTATCCGCTCGAGCGCTACCGCAACATCGGCATCATGGCCCACATCGATGCCGGCAAGACGACGACCACCGAGCGCATCCTCTTCTACACCGGCGCCATCCACCGGATGGGCAACGTGGACGAGGGCAACACCACCACGGACTGGATGGTGCAGGAGCGCGAGCGGGGCATCACCATCCAGTCCGCCGCCATCACCGCCTTCTGGCTCCACAACGAGCAGAAGTACCGCGTGAACATCATCGACACGCCGGGGCACGTGGACTTCACCATCGAGGTGGAGCGGTCCCTGCGCGTCCTGGACGGCGCCATCGCGGTGTTCGACGCGGCCAACGGCGTGGAGCCTCAGAGCGAGACGGTGTGGCGCCAGGCGGACCGCTACCGCGTGCCCCGCATCTGCTTCATCAACAAGATGGACCGGCTGGGCGCGGACTTCGAGATGTCCGTGCAGAGCCTGCGCGACAAGCTCGGGGCTCACCCCGAGGAGATGCAGCTCCCGCTCGGCGCCGAGGCCTTGCTCGCCGAGCGGTACATCTCATAGGCGCCGACGCGCCAGTACTTGCGGGCCATGT
>JAKEEX010000218.1 GCA_022616315.1 Myxococcaceae bacterium | reverse complement strand
GCGAAGTCGCGGAGGTCCTGGAGCGTGAGGTTGTTCCCGGTCCGTCCGACGTGGCCGGTGATGACGTACAGCGTGGCCCTCATCCCGTAGGGCGCCAGGATGTCCTTCACCTGGCGGTGGCTGACGTGGCCGTCATCGAACCCCAGCGTGACGACCGTCTCGGCACGCGCCGTCGTGGTGAGCGCGACGAACAGCCCCAGCGCACACACGACTTGCCAGGCCCGGCTCTCTGGTGAGTCCCCCCTAATGATGACCGCACAGATGCTGCTGGCGCCTGCGCGGAGGAAGTTGGCGGGCGGTGCCGGGCCCTGGTTCGCTTCACCTCAACCACACCCGCTGTCGTGGGCCCCAGCTCCCCTGAGCGCAGGCGGGTGTGTGTGCATCGTGCACGCGGTGACGCTATCGTCACGCGCCATGAACGCGCCCCTCCGCCTCCGCTCCCGCCTCCTGGCGGCCGCACTGCTCGCCAGCAGCGCGTGCGCCACCCTCCCCGACGAGCCCGCAGCCGCGGAGCTCACGCGCGGCGCTCCTGCCACGGCCGCACCGGCACCTGCACCGCAGCCGCCCGTGGCCGAGCGCGCGCCGCACCCGGTGACGCTGCACGGCGACACGCGCCAGGACGACTACTTCTGGCTGCGCGAGAAGCAGGACCCGAAGGTTCGCGCCCACCTGGAGGCGGAGAACGCCTACACGGACGCGGTGATGAAGGGCACCGAGGGCCTGCAGACGTCCCTCTACGAGGAGCTGCTCGGCCGCATCCAGCAGACCGACCTCTCCGTCCCCTACCGCCTCGGCGCCTTCGAGTACTACACGCGCACGCAGGAGGGCCGGCAGTACCCTTTCTACTTCCGCAAGCCCGCGGCGGGCGGTGACGAGCAGCTGCTGCTGGACCTCAACGCGCTCGCCGAGGGCCACACGTACATGGGCCTGGGGACGTTCCGCGTGAGCGACGACGGCCACCTGCTGGCCTTCTCCACCGACACCAACGGCTTCCGCCAGTATGCGCTCCAGGTGAAGGACCTGCGCACCGGGAAGCTGCTGCCCGAGCGGGTGGAGAAGACGGTGAGCGTCGCCTGGGCGGCCGACAACCGCACCCTCTTCTACACGGTGGAGGACTCGGCCAAGCGCTCCTACCGGCTCTACCGCCACGTGCTCGGCACGCCGGTGGAGAAGGACGTGCTCGTCTACGAAGAGAAGGACGAGCGCTTCGCCGTCTACGTCTCCCGCACCCGCTCCGGTGGCTACCTGCTGCTCAACGCTGGAAGCCACACCACCAGCGAGGTGCACGTGCTCGACGCGCGCACCCCCACCAGGGCCTTCCGGGTGCTGGCGCCGCGCCGGCAGGACCACGAGTACAGCGTGGAGCACCGGGGTGACAGCTTCTACGTCCTCACCAACCGCAGCGGCCGCAACTTCGAGCTCGCCGTGGCCCCGGTGAAGCGTCCGGGCGAGGCGAACTGGAAGACGAAGGTCGCCCACCGCGAGGACGTCATGCTCGAGGACGTGCTGGCCTTCGAGAACCACCTGGTGCTGCTCGAGCGAGAGAGCGGGCTGAACCAGGTGTCCATCACGGACCTGCGCACCGGCAAGGTGCAGCGCGTGCCCTTCGACGAGCAGGTGTACGTGGTGTTCCCGGAGGAGAACCGGGAGTTCCGCACGGACCGCTTCCGTTTCTCCTACACCTCGCCGGTGACGCCGCGGTCCGTGTACGAGGTGGGGCTGTCCACGCTCCAGCGCACCCTGCTCAAGGAGACGCCCGTGCTGGGCGGCTACGACCGCAGCCGCTACCAGACCGAGCGCATGTACGCACAGGCCGAGGACGGCGTCCGCATCCCGGTGAGCCTCGTCTACCGCAAGGACCTCGTGCGCGACGGCCGCGCCCCGGCCCTCCTGCGTGGCTACGGCTCCTACGGCTCCCCCACGTACGTGGGCTTCTCCTCCAACGACGTGTCACTGCTGGACCGCGGCTTCGTCGTGGCCACGGCGCACGTGCGCGGCAGCGGCGACCTCGGCAAGAGGTGGCACGACGAGGGGCGCATGCTGAAGAAGCGCAACACCTTCACCGACTTCGTCCGCGCCGCGGAGCTGCTGGTGCAGGAGCGCTACACCTCTCCCGAGCACCTGGCCATCACCGGCGGCAGCGCGGGCGGCCTGCTGATGGGCGCGGTCACCAACCTTCGGCCGGAGCTCTTCCGCGTGGTGCTCAGCTACGTGCCCTTCGTGGACGTGCTCAACACCATGGCGGACCCGAGCCTGCCCCTCACCGTGGGCGAGTTCGAGGAGTGGGGCAACCCGCAGAAGCCCGAGGAGTATGCGTACATGCGCACGTACTCGCCCTACGAGAACCTCGAGGCGAAGGCCTACCCGGCCCTGCTCGTGCGCACCGCGCTCAACGACAGCCAGGTGATGTACTGGGAGCCGGCCAAGTACGTGGCGCGGATGCGGGCGCTGAAGACAGACACGTACCCGCTGGTGCTGCGCATCAACATGGGCGCGGGCCACGGCGGCGCGTCCGGCCGCTTCGACAAGCTGCGCGAGGTGGCGCACGACTGGGCCTTCATGCTCCGCCAGCTCGGCGCCCCGGAGTCGCCGGTGCCGTACGCGGCGCCGGCCACCGCGGCGCCCGCCACGCCCTGAGCCGCCTCCGACGCGGGAGAGCCCCCGCTCCGGAAGGGGTCTTGTGACCCAGCGCCGCGAGCGGCGGGCTGCACCCGAGGGTGAGCTCGCCGCTCTCTGCATGAGGTCTCTCGGCTCACTGGAGGAACGGCGTGTTCTCCGCGAAGTACTCGTGGTTGTCCGCGTTGTCGAGCGCGTTGGTGGGGTTGGAGATGGCCAGGTTCTTCGCGCCGGTCTGGCCGTAGACGTGGTCGTCCGTGGCCGCCACGACGTTGAAGTGGCTCATCTCGTGGATGAGCGTGCCGCCCTTGGAGTCCGTGCCGGTCATGGGCGCCGTCCAGAACGCCTTGCAGACGTAAATCTTGTACGGTTGGGTCGGGTAGACGTAGGCGTAGTAGGTCTTCTTGCAGCCACAGTCGAGCGCGAGCGGCTTCGTGTCGAACGCGTCCTTGATGGCGATGAAGTGGGTCTTCGCGGTGTTCCAGCCGCCGCTCGAGTACGCGCCGAACCAGGTGGTGTAGCGCGGCGTGGAGCCGGGGGTGCCATTGAGGTAGGCCACCGAGTCGTCCGCCATGGCGCTGGCGGCGTTCAACGCCTGCAGCATGGTGGACTGCTGCGTGCTGTCGCACTTGCTGTAGGTGATGCTGGAGGTGAGCTGGGCCGTCACCTGTTGCTCGTCGTCGCGCGCGAGTCCGCTGGGCCGGCCCTCCACCCACAGCGTGAGCTCGTTGGAGGCGAGCTGACCCACCTGCCGAGGCGTGGCGCCGGCGAGCGACGTCGCCTCCACGGCGTAGCGCACGCGGTAGGTGCCGGTCTTCGACACGTCGTAGAAGGCCGCCAGGTCCACCGTGCGCGTCAGGCTCTCGCCCGGGGCCAACCGCAGGTAGTCACCCAGCCGCGGCGCGGGGCGCTTGTAGTGGGGACCGAGGAACTCCACCGGCTCGCCGTCGCGGGTGACGGCGAAGAGCGCTTCCTCCACGTCCTCGGCTGGCGTGTACCACTTGAGCAGGCGCACGGCGTGGGCCGCGCCGTTGGTGAGGGTGACGTTGACCGCCACGCTGTCACTCGCGGCCAGCGCGCTCTTCGCCGCCGACACCTGGACCGTCACACCGCTCGCGTCGAGCTCGCGCAGGTCCTCCACGCCCGCGAGCACCTCGTCACCGATGTCCGCCTCCGGCGCACCACACGCGCCGAGGAGCGACAGACCGACCATCCACCCGGCCAACGACCAGAAATGTCCACGACGGCTCTTGCTCATGCGGGGCTTCCTCGTGTGTGGGGGACGCGCCGGTGACGCGTGCGCATCTGCGGCGCGGGCCCTCCACGAGCAAGGGGCGGACCAGCCTCGTCCCGCATGGAACTCCGCGGGGTTGCCGTGTGCGTGAGCCGGAGGTGGAGCATGGATGCTCCAGGCCGCAGAGCACGGACCATCAAGGGACCTCACAGCGGTGTGCGACGCCCGAGCGAATCCGCGCGGTTCGCCCCTTCGCAGGGGTGATCTGAACGAGGGCGGGGCGGGGCGGGGCGGTGCGGCGCGTGCCGAAGCGAGGTGCTGGTCGGCTCGCGCACCCGCGAGTCAGCCCGGTTAACCCGTCCGCGCCCCCGGAAGGTGCTCCCGTACCACCGCCAGCCAGTAGTCGCGTCCGTAGTACTGGCTCATGCGACCGAGAAGGCGGCCGTCCCGCACGAGCAGGAACGTGGGCACGCCGTAGAGGCCGAAGCGCCGGGCGAGCTCCTCGTGCGTGTACGCATCCACCTTCACCACCCGCAACGGCACCTCCCCCAGCGCTTCGAGCAGCGCGGGGGCGTCCCGGGTGAAGACCTCGCAGTTGGGGCAGTCCGTTCCCCAGAAGTCCACCACCACCAGCTCGTCGCGGGGCGCGAAGACGAGCGCGTCGAAGGTGTCCGGAGTGGCGTCGTGGATGGGCAGCGCGTGGGGCATCCCCAGAGGTACCAAGCCGCCGTGCGCCGCGCCACCTGTGGGACGAGTGGTGCAGCGGGGACTGCGGCCGTCCAATGGGAGCGTTACGCTGTCATTTTTCTCGAAACGGTGAGTGTGACGATGCGTAACCAAGCGACCGTCCGTCTCGTATCGAATCCAGGCGCAGTGAGGACGAGAGGAGGAGTCGTGTCAGTGAATCCATCGGGGCCAGCCGCAAGGGTGCGGGGGCTCACCGCGGTTGCAGTCATCCTCTTCGCCGCCGTGGCCTTCGGGCAAGGTGGCGACGGCACCACGAAAGGCGGAGCACCCATGAAGAAGGACGACAAGGCCCAGGTCGAGCGCCGTGAGGTGGCCATCCTCGCGGGTGGATGCTTCTGGGGCATGGAGGACCTCATCCGCAAGATTCCCGGAGTGCTCTCCACCGAGGTCGGCTACGTGGGCGGCGCTCTCGACCGGCCCAGGTACGAGGACGTGAAGACGGGGCGCACCGGTCATGCCGAGGCGGTGCGGGTGACGTTCGACCCGACGAAGCTGAGCTACTCGGCCCTGCTCGGCTGGTTCTTCCGCATGCACGACCCCACCACCCTCAACAAGCAGGGGAACGACGTTGGCACCCAGTACCGCTCTGCGCTCTTCGTCCTCGACGACGAGCAGCGGCGCGAGGCCGAGAAGGTGAAGGCGCTGGTGGACGCGTCAGGGAAGTGGAAGGACCCGGTGGTGACGCAGATCGTGCCGGCGGGCCCCTTCCAGCCAGCCGAGGAGTACCACCAGGACTACCTGGTGAAGAACCCCGGCGGGTACACCTGCCACTACCTGCGCGACTGACCGGGTCCCCCTACACGCCTGCGCTCACTTCCCCGGCCGGAAGCGGATGGCGCTCCAGACCGTGTCCAGCGCGACCTGGCGCACGCCCTCTACGCCGTGCTTGTGCAGGTGCCTCCAGAGCACGTCGCGGTTGAGGTCCGTCCCCAGCTGCCCCGCCTTCGGGTAGGCAGCCCACGCGATGCGGTCCTCCTTCGCGGCCTCGACGAGGGGCGTGCACTTTGCGTCCACGTCCGCGAGCGTCTTGACGAAGACGAGGATGGCCTCCGCCCCTGAGGCGGTGGTCGCCGGGACATCGCCGAGGTCCACGCCCGCGGGCTTGCCCACGACGCGGACCTTCATGCCATCCTTGAGGTTCAGCTTCTTCGAGAGGCTCATCGGGGGAGTCTATCGTACCTGTCCATGGCTCCCTCCGGAATCCCGAACGTGCCGCCCCCGCAGCTCGATGCGGATGTGCGTCTTCATGTCTATGAGCACTTCGTCGAGAAGGGACATCCACCGACGCTCGAGCAGTTGGCCTCGCGGTTCGGCGTGGACCTCGCCCCCATTCGCGAGTCCCTTCGCCGCCTCGAGTCGGGCCGCACCCTCGTCCTCCGGCCGGGAGGTGCGCGCATCGGCGTCGCGCCACCCTTCTCCGCGCTGCCCACGCCGTTCTGGGTGGAAACGCCCAGGGGCAGCTGGTGGGCGCACTGCGCATGGGAGTCCCTCGCCATCCCGCTCCTTCTGCGCACGGATGCCGTCATCCACACACGCTTCGGCGCCGAGCGCGAGCCGCTGACACTGACGGTGCGCGACGGTCGCATCGACGACGCGCCCTCCGCGCTCATGCACATCCCGCTTCCCGCCGCCCGCTGGTGGGACGACGTCGGCTACACCTGCGGAAACCTCCTCTTCTTCCGCTCGCCGGCCGAGCGCGAGACGTGGTGCGCTCGCCATGGTGTCCCGCGCGGCGAGCTGCTCACGCTCGCGCAGGCACTCGCTCTGGCGGGGGAGTGGTTCACCGGCCGGCTCGAGCGCGGGTGGCGCCGCCTGACGCCCGACGAAGCACACGAGAGCCTCGCCCGTCAGGGTCTGCACGGCCCGTTCTGGGCGCTCCGCTGAATCGACCCTCACCTGCCGTCCAGGCAGCCGGGCGAGCGCCTCGCGTACGTCTCACAAGCCGTCATGCAGGCCCCCCCTGCCGCTTGTTCCCCACAAGGCGCCTGCCCACGTTGAACCCGCGGGCAAGGAGGGGCGCATGGGACTGCATCGCATCGGGTTTGCCGTGGCCGCGCTGGCCTTCGCCTGCGGGAGCGCACGCACGGAGAGAGAGGGTGCACCGCAGTCCGCGCAGCAGCGCCACTCCGCTCCTGCGACCGAGCCGACGGCCACCGGCATCCGGCTCCACCTCGTGGACGAGCCGCCCCCGCTGCCCACCCCCCCGCCGTCTCAAGAAGGAACCGGTGGCAGCGGCGCGCCGTCCCTCGCACCTCTCGTGGAGGCCGTGCGTCCCACCGTGGTGGGCGTCACCACGCGCACCACCCGGCAGCAGGTGTCCGAGCTGCCCCCGGGCGGCATGGAGGACTTCTGGGAGCGCTTCTTCGGAGGGCCTCCGCCCTTCGGCGTGCCGGAGGAACCCTTCGGCGGCTCTCCCCGCGGCGGCGAGCCCATGGGCGTGGGCTCGGGCGTCATCATCGACCCGCAGGGCCTGGTGGTGACGAACAACCACGTGCTCGAGGACGCGGACAAGGTGCTCGTCAGCACCTTCGACGGCAAGGAGTACACCGCGGAGGTCGTCGGGCGTGATGCGGACACCGACCTCGCCGTGCTTCGCCTCAAGGGCGTGAAGGGGAAGCTGCCCGCGGCGAAGCTGGGCGTCTCGGACAGCCTCCGCGTGGGCGACTACGTGCTCGCGATTGGAGACCCGTTCGGACTCGAGTTCACCGTCACCAGCGGCATCATCTCCGCCAAGGCACGCACCATCGGCGCGGGCGACTACGACGACTTCCTCCAGACGGACGCGGCCATCAACCCCGGCAACTCGGGCGGCCCTCTCTTCGACCTGCAGGGCAACGTGGTGGGCATCAACACGGCCATCGTCGCCGGGGGCTCGGGCATCGGCTTCGCGGTGCCCATCGACCTGGTGAAGGCGCTGCTGCCGCAGCTGGTGGAGAAGGGCAAGGTGGTGCGCGGCTTCCTCGGGGTGGGCATCCAGGACCTCACCCCCGAGCTGGCGCGGGCGCTCGGCATCCGCGCGGACCAGGGCGCGGTGGTGGCGAGCGTGCAGGAGGGGGGGCCGGGGGCCAAGGCGGGTCTGAAGACCGGAGACGTGGTGGTGTCGCTCAACGGCCAGCCCGTGGAGGGCGCCTCCAAGCTGTCACGGTCCGTCGCGATGCTGCAGCCGGGCCAGAAGGCCACGCTCGAGGTGCTGCGTGACGGCAAGAAGCAGCAGCTGACGGCGCAGCTCGGCACCAAGCCCCAGAGCGCCCAGGCGCGGCGCGCCGAGCAACAGCGTCCGCCCACGCAGGAGCCGGAGACCGGAGAGCTGGGCCTCTCGCTGCAGCCGGTGCCGCCCGATGTGGCGAAGCGGCTGGACGTGCAAGGCGGCGCGCTCGTGACGCAGGTGACCCCCGGCTCGCCAGCGTCCCACGCGGGACTGATGCGCGGTGACGTCATCGTGGAGGCCAACCGCAAGCCGGTGAGTGGCCCCAAGGACGTGGCCGCCGCCGTGCGCTCGAGCCGTGAGAAGGAGCTCCTGTTGCGCGTGAGACGCGGGGACGGCGCGGTCTTCCTCGTCATTCCGCCACGGGAGAAGGGCGAGCCGGGCGTCGGCGGCGGTGGTCCTCCCGAGCCTTAGGGGACCGTGACATCCTCGGGGCCGGAGGGCCGCTTGTCGCGCGATGACTCCCACAGCGCGCTGGAGCACGAGCTGGCACGCGAGAAGGCCGGCGCCCTGACGCGTGTCACCGCGAAGCTGGAAGCGACACTCGCCGCGCTCGGGAGCCTTCCCTCCACCGACGCGCAGCGCACGCGGCTCGTCGCGGAGGCGGCCGAGTGGCTCTGGTACGTCGTCGTCCAGCGCGAGGCCATGGGGATGACGAACCACGACGTCCTCTACGACACCTACAAGGTTCCATTGGAGGTTCGTCAACGCATCGGACTTCGGCCAAGATGAGGAAGGTCCCGCCCCCGTGTCCATCCAGAAGGACTACATCGAACGCCTCATCGAGCGACTCGTGGCCGCGCTCGCCGCCATCCTGAAGCTGGGGAAGAGTCAGAAGCCCGAGGAGGCGCTGCAGAAACTCCACGAAGCGGGCGGCGAGCTCTTCGGCCTCGAGTACCGCGTGCTGCGAATGATGGACGCGGCCTCCGTGGCCCGCGTGCTGGACCTCCCGGAGAAGGTGGAGGCCTTCGCGCAGCTGGTGGCCGCGGAGGCGGAGGTGCTCGCACAGAGCGGGGACACGGCCGCCGCGGACCGTTGCCTCACCGATGCGCTCACGCTTCTCGACGAGGCGCAGCGCCTGAGAGGAACACCCGTCCCTCGCGTGGAGGCCCTTCGCGCCGAGCTGCGCGCACGTCAGGGCCAGCTGCCCGACGCGTGAACGCGCCGTCGCCGCACTCGAGAGGCCGGGCCCGTTCCGGCGTCCGTGCGCCGTTTCAACGCCCACACGGTGCGCTTTGACGTGTGCGCGCACGAAGGGGTATTCCCCAGAAAATGTCCGTGACGTCCGTTGCGCGTGTGGCCGCATTCCTCGTCGCGCTCGTGCTCGGGGGCCTCCATGGCCCCGCGCGTGCCGCAGCTCCGGAGTCTCCGGGCGCGGGAGAGCGCACGGTGCTCGAGAAGCTCTCGCGCCGACGCATCTTCATCGGCCATCCCGCGGCGGGTGAGAGCGTCCTGGACGGCGTGCGCCAGGTGCTTGCGACCCGCGCGGGTGTGCTCCTGAAGGCGGTGGAGCCGAAGGATTCCGCCGCGCCCCTGACGCCCGGCACCTGGGTGCATGCGCAGGTGGGGGAGGACGGCGGACCATCGTCCAGGCTCCATCACTTCGTCCGGTGGATGGACGAAGGCATGGCTGCGCAGGTGGACGTGGCCTTCTTCGAGCTCTCCCACGCCGACTTCGACGCACGGACGGAGACCCGTGCGCTCTTCGAGACGTACCGCTCGACGATGGATGCGCTGAGGGCGCGCCACCCCGGTACCACCTTCGTCCACGTCACCGTGCCGCTCACGCGGGTGGAGCGAGGCGTGAAGGGCTGGTTCAAGCACCTGGTGGGCCGCAGCTCGAAGGGCGAGGCCGAGAACATGCGGCGCGAAGCGTTCAACGCGCTGCTGCGCGAGACGTACGGAGGCACGGAGCCCCTGTTCGACCTGGCCCGCTTGCAGGCCACGCTCCCCGACGGGGGCCAGGAGACGTTCGTGCGGGACGGCCTGAGCTGGCCCGCGCTCGCCCACATGTGGGCCTCTGGCGACACCCACCTCAACGCCGCCGGCCAGGCCCACATCGCCGAGCACCTCCTCTCCCTGCTCGCGGCGCTGCCGGAACCCGCGGAGGTGACGCCGCAGGTGCTGGCCTCACCCACCCCGTGAGCCGAGCCCTCTGCCTCCTTCCGAACCTCACCCGGCCGCTCCCCGTGCAGGCTCGTGCCGCCTTCGTGCGAGGGTGAGTCACGGACCTGTCGTTTGAGATCAAAAAAATATAGATTCGCCGGTTCGGGCCCCGGTTGCCCGTGCCAATGCGCCACCGGAGGAGCCAGATGGACCCCATCATCCTGGATGCGCGCTCGTTGCAGCTGGCCGACGAGGTGCTCGGCACGCTCGATGTCCGGGCCATGCTCGAGCGTCAGCCCTTCCCCGAGCAGCCCACGCTGGAGACCGGGGAGCGCCACGCGCTCACGCAGCGTCTGGCGGAGCTGTTGTCAGGGCGGGTCGACGTCCACGTGTTCTCGTCTCCCGAGCTGGAGACCCTGGTGCGGTGCTGCCGGGGGAGCGACGCCGTCCCCGCTTCGGGCCAGGTGCCGTGGCCCCATGCGTGGAGGTACGAGCCGCTGTTCCTCCATCTGAGCGAGCGACGGCCCGCGTCCGTGGAGGCGTGCCGGAATGAGGTGGCCGGGTTCCTGCTGCCCCAGGTGCGTCAGCGGCTCGAGGGTGCGGCGGCGCGAACCACACATCCGTCGCGCGGTGGACATGCGTTCCCGCCGTCCCTCTTCGAGGACGAGCGGCGGCGGCTTGCCCAGCAGCTCGAGGCGCTGGAGGCGATGCACGCCGAGTCGCAGACGGAAGACCCGTGACGTGAGCAGCGCGGTGTGGGCGTCCGCGTTACGCTCCCTGGCATGAAGAGCCCCCTCCTTCAGACCCAGCCGCTCGGCTTTCCCTGGGTGACGGCCGACCCCTTCCTGTTCTGCGTCCACCACGACGACGCCTACCCCGTGGGCAACGAGCACCTGGGGCCCGCGGCGTCTCTCGCCGGGCGTCAGCTCGGACAGGACTTCGAGGTCAAGGACGGCTGGCGCATGTACCACGGCCAGCGCGTGCCCGGCTTCCCCCAGCACCCTCACCGCGGCTTCGAGACGGTGACACTCGTGCGGAGGGGGTTCATCGACCACTCCGACTCGCTCGGAGCGGCGGCGCGCTTCGGCGGCGGCGACGTGCAGTGGCTCACCGCGGGCGCGGGCATCGTGCACTCGGAGATGTTCCCCCTCCTGCAGAGGGACAAGCCCAACCCGCTCGAGCTCTTTCAAATCTGGCTCAACCTTCCCGCCGCAGACAAGCTCGCCCCGCCGCACTTCTCCATGCTGTGGCGCCACGAGCTCCCGCGCCGCGTCTTCAAGGACGAGGCGGGGCGGAGCACCGAGGTGACGGTCGTCGCAGGGCAGCTCGAGGGCAAGCGCGCGCCGGCTCCTCCTCCGCACTCGTGGGCCACGCGAGCGGACTCGGACGTGGCCATCTGGACCCTCCGTCTGGACGCAGGCGCGCACTGGACCCTGCCGCCCGCCGCGCATCCGAAGACGAACCGGATGCTCTACTTCTTCGAGGGCCCGTCGCTGAAGCTCGCGGACCAGGTTCTCGAGGCGCACGCAGCGCTCACCGTGCGCAGCGACGCAGCGGTGCGCCTCGAGGCCGTCGGTGGCGCGTGCGAGCTGCTCCTCCTGCAGGGGCGCCCCATCGGTGAGCCGGTGGCGCAGTACGGGCCGTTCGTGATGAACACCCGCGCGGAGATTCAGCGCGCCTTCCAGGACTACCAGCTCACGCACTTCGGCGGCTGGCCGTGGAAGAGCGATGACCCGGTGCACGAGCGCGAGGAGGGCCGCTTCGCTCGCCACGCGGACGGTCGCATGGAGCGGCCTGCGTGAGTGACGACTCCTCCGCAGCCTGTTCACTCCGTTTGCGGAGGACGGTCCACGGCCCAGCTCGGATCCGCGCCGAAGGGGTGGTCCATGAAGTAAACCCAGGTGCCGTCGGGAAAGCGGCGATGCACCTCCATTCCGTGGTGGTGCACCTCCAGCTTCTTGCCGTTCCTGTCCACGCCGGTGATCAGCCATCGGGAGCGGGTCATCGCGAAGTTGCCGGAAACAGCCGTGTGATGCGTCACGACATCCATGTGGGGCTTCATGCCGATGTACGCGGCCATGGTCTCGCGGATGCCCTGGGCGCCGCGGGAAATCTTGGTCTCCCCGTGGACTTCGCCGACGCGTGCGATGGCCGCGTCAGGGTGGTACATCGCTGCCGCGGGGAGCGCCTGAACACGTCCACCACCGTCCGATGAGCGGTCGGCGTGCGGCCGCACGAGGGTGTCAGGACCCTGAAGACCGAACTTCGTGTGTGACACCCGTGCACGACCGCTTCCGCCCGAGGCCTCCGCTGTCTCATAGTGGCCGCGCCGTCCCCCCGGGGCGGCCTGGCCCCCACAGAGCGCAGCAGGTGCGATGAAGCGTGGCCGGGTGCCGGGGGGGCGCTCGCCCCAACCTCTCAGGAGACTCGATGCGAATGCATACTGCAGGCGCACTCTTGGCCCTTATCCCGTTGCTCGCCTTCCCCGGCGCCCGTGCCGAGGAGCCCGCGGTGCACCCCTCCGCGGTGGACCTCTTCTCCGAGGCCGATGCCGAGGGTGAGGACGTCTGCGTGGGGACCGAGGAGCAGTGCACCCCGGACACCCTCTTCGCGCTCGCGGCCGCCCCCTCGCCGATGGGCCCCGTGCGCATCGGCGTCGTCCCCGCAGCGACGTCCGTGGCGGTGGGCGGCACGGGCGCCTTCGAGGTGCGCAACGGCACCACGGGCGCACTGCTGCTCTCGGGCCGCGCGGAGTCGGCCACGGTGACACTCGGCTCGGTGCTCGTGTCGACGACGAGCCGCCGCCTCCAGGTGACGTGTACGCCGAGCGCGAGCGACCGGGACGCACGCCTCGCTGCCGGCCAGTCCCAGGGCTACGGCGTGTACTCGGAGTTCGTGCCGGGCTCCAACTGCTGGCGCGTGTACGTCGGTGAGCGCCCGCTGCCCGTGAACACTGCGCTCGAGGCCGCGCTGAAGGCCGAGCTCGTGAGCCGGGGGCATGCCACCGCCGCTGCCTTCTGGCGCACCGTGACCATCACGCAGGGAGAGACGCGCTACCGGGTGGTGAAGGGGGGCCTCGAGGCGCTCTCGCCGAACTCCGTGCGCGTCGTGCCGCTGGACGGGCTGGTCACCATCGCCGGGCGGAAGTACCGCGGCGAGGCCGAGGTGCGCCTCAACGGCAGCGGGACGCTGGCGGGCATCAACGAGCTCCCGCTCGAGGAGTACCTCTACGGCGTGGTTCCGCGCGAGCTCGGCCCGGTGGCCTTCCCCGAGCTCGAGGCGCTCAAGGCGCAGGCGGTGGCCGCGCGCACGTACACGCTCTCCAACCGCGGCAAGCGCAGCGCCGACGGCTACGACCTCACCAACACCACCAGCGACCAGGTGTACGGCGGCTTCCAGGACGAGCACCCCCTCGCCACGCAGGCAGTGGACGAGACGGCAGGCGTGGTGGCCATGTACGGCGGGGACTTCATCGACGCGCTGTATTTCTCGACGAGCGGCGGGTTCACGGCCAGCAACGAGGAGGCCTTCAGTTCCCAGCCGGTGGCGTACCTGCGCGGCGTGCCCGACCACCAGCGCGGCCGGGCGCTCGAGCACGTGCCCTCGCTCGAGGTGTTCCGCAACCACGCCAACCCGCGCAGCCTCAGGGCGATGCGCCAGGGCGACTTCGAGAGCGACTGGGCGGGCCTGCACCGCTGGTCCTTCAGCTGGTCCGCCGAGGAGATGCGGCAGGTGGTGAGCGCCTTCGCCAAGCAGGACGTGGGCCGCGTGCTCGCCATCCACGTCACCGAGCGCGGGCCGTCCGGGCGCGCGCTGCGCATCGAGTACGTGACGGAGGCCGGGACCTTCTCCGACACGAAGGACCGCATCCGCGCGTCCCTCCGCTTCGTGAACGCGGATGGGCAGCTGCAGAACCTGCCGAGCACGCTCTTCTTCGTGGAGCCGGTGCTGGACCGTCACACCGGGGAGGTCACCGGCTTCGAGGCGCATGGTGGCGGGTTCGGCCACGGCGTGGGCCTCTGCCAGACCGGCGCGGTGGGGATGGCCGAGAAGAAGGCCTCGTACGAGGACATCCTGCGCCACTACTACCGTTGGGTGGACCTGGTCCGGATGTAGCGGACCGTGTCGTGGCGCGGTGAGGGGCGGGAGCTCATCCCGCCCCGGTTCCCCGCAGAGCATCTGGAGCCGGCTTCCCGCAGCCAGCGAGCCCTCACCGTCCTCAGCGTTCGGCGATGACCTTGGGATGGCTCCGGGGATGCTGGATCATGGCCAAACGCTCGCTGGGTGCGTAGGAGGGAGAGAGGCCGAGTTGCGTGCGGTGCGCGGGTGAGGCGTTCGCCCGCGAGGGGGGCGAGTCCGTTGCTGCGAGGGAGAAGAGCGCCCTGCCACCAGGCGGAAGCCTGCATTCCGGCGCACCTCTCCTTTGGCACTCGCCTCCTTGGGTGGAGCGCGGTGCTCGTGAGTGACGGGGTGGTGTGCTGCGGACCCTGGCGTCAGTGCCAGAAGGCGTCCTGCGGCGGCCCACGTGCGGGGGCCGGGGCAGCGGCGTGTCCGGCAGCTTCAGGTGCTTCAACACACGGCGCACCACAGGGCCGTGGGTGAGGTACGCCAGCACGCGCCGGGGGGCACTGTTCCCCGGAGATGCGCTGCAGGTCGTGTCCGACCGACGCCACGTCACCTTCATGTACAGCTATCCCAACTACATCCCGATGAAGCCGAGCGACGTGCGCAGCATGCGCGCGCGCTTGGCGGCCTACGACTTCGAGGATGTGTACGGCTACACCTGGGGCCGTCACATCCTCGGACGCGGGCGCGAGGCGGTGGACGCGTCGTTCG
>JAKEEX010000217.1 GCA_022616315.1 Myxococcaceae bacterium | reverse complement strand
TCCTCGAGAGAGGAAGCATCCATGGCCGATGAGGTGCTGCTGGCCAAGGCGGCGAACATCGAGAGGTGCCTCGCGCGCATCGAGCAGGAGTACCGAGGCCACGAGGAGGAGCTGGAGTCCAATTTCACGCGGCAGGATGCGATCGTCCTGAATCTGCTGCGCGCGTGCGAGGCGGCCATCGACATGGCGATGCGTGCTTGCCGCGTCCGGCGCCTGGGAGTGCCTCGCGATAGCCGGGAGGCGTTCGCGCTGCTGCGCGACGCGGGGCTTCTCGAGCCAAGCTTGGCGGACCGACTGATGGCGATGGTGGGCTTCCACAATATTGCGATCCACGCCTACACCGCGCTGGAGCTCCCCATCGTTCGCGCCATCCTCGACACCCGCCTGGAGGATTTCAGGGTGCTGATCCGCTCGCTGCTCCCTGTGGTGGGTTGAGGTCCCCCGCTCGTCTCGGGTCAGGGCCCAGCGGCCGCCTCCTCACGGGGCGAAGGAGCGCGACGGCAGGCGTCGGCGAACGACGACAGCGACCACCGCCAGGCCCGCCCACGGCAGGACGTGGAAGGTGAACAGGTGCTCCGCGGTGCCCACGGGGCAGTGGGCGTGGAGGGCGACCAGACCGACCGCTGAAGCTCCAAGCCCCGCCACGGCCGTGCGGAGTGGGCGCGTCGCAATGCGCGTCAGCAGCCACAGCGCGGTGACGAGGGGAAGCAGCGACAGGAGGACCTCGGCGCTCAGACACCCGAGCCCTGCCTGCAGGAATGGACGGCCGTCGGAGACGCCCGAGCCGGTCAACCCGACACCCAACGCCGTGGGCAGTGCCAGTCCCAGTGCGAGCACCCGCATCCTCCGCCCACCCGGCGCGAGCGCCAGGAAGCTCCCGCCCACCACCATCAGGACGAGCAGCAGCCCCACGCTCCACGGAGCGGTCGTCGCTGGCGGCGGTGCGTCCGCCGGGCTCATCGCGCGGAGCATGAAGGCCCCCCCGAGGCCCACCGCGAGGCTGAGCGCTGCGAGGCCCAGCGCTTCCCATGCCCAATGCACCGGCCGCGGATGCGCCTGGAGCTCCGCGCGCGCAAGCGCGTGGATGCGCGCGCGGGCGTGCGTGCCCGGAGCCGGCGTGCGGGGAGCGACGAGCGCCGCATGGACACGCACGGCGGCCTGGCAACGTGGACACCCCTCGACGTGGGCCGCCAGCGCGGGAGGAAGGGGCGCATGCCCCAGGGTGTCGAGCACCTGCGCGCATGCGCTCATGACGTCTCCTCCCACACGCCGCGCAACAGCTCGCGCAGTCGCGCATAACCCCTGTGCGCCCGCAGCTTCACGGCCCCTTCCGTCGTCTCGAGCACTCCGGCAATCTCCGTCAGACTCATCTCCTCGAAGCGGTGCATCACCACGACCTCGCGCCAGCTCTCCGGCAGCTGGGCGAGTGCCCGTTGCACAGCCGCCTCGAGGCCCGCATCCGAAGCGGCCAGGTTCTCGACTGCCTCCGTCGTTGGCAGCTCCCCTGTGGGGGTGAGCTGCTCATGCTTCCGGCGCAGCGAGTCGCGAGCGGCGTTGGTGGCGATGGCGTAGAGCCAAGGCCGGAAACGCGCTCCCCGGCGAAAGCGCCCCCGTGCGCGCACCAGGGAGAGGAAGGAGGCCTGCGTGAGGTCCTCCGCCAGGGCCCTGTCGCCCACCAGGCGCCACAGGTAGGCATGCAGAGGGCCGACATAGCGCCCGAAGAGCGCATCGAAGGCGCAAGCGTCCCCCTGGCAGAAGCGCTCCATCAGGACCTCGTCCGACTCCTCGGCAGGTGCGTCGATGATCACCCTCTCCTTGCCATACGCGCGTGGCGCGAATCCGTTTCACCTGCCCGGGTACCGCCCGACAAGTGGCTCCCCGGCCAGGGGATGGGGCGGGCGTGAGGGGTGAAACGCATTCTCCCACGCCGCGTACTGGCTGTGGACGCGCCCGGCGTTGGACGGGATGGGCCCGCTTCCTGCGGAGGGCGCCCCTTGCAGGAGCAACGGACATGAGGATCCAGCGAGCCCTCCTCGCCTCGGCGGTTGCATCGATGTTCGCCTTGTCGGCAGCCCACGCACAGGCGCCGCAGGGCAAGGAGCAGAAGGCGGCCGAGAAGACGGTGAAGTGCGCCGGCGTCAACGCGTGCAAGGGCCAGGGCGGCTGTGCGAGCGCGAAGAATGCCTGCGCGGGGAAGAACGCCTGCAAGGGCCAGAGCTTCAGCGAGGTGTCGAGCGAGAAGGAGTGCAAGGACAAGGGCGGCACGGTGATGGCCGCCGCGGAAAAGAAGCCGACGGAGAAGCGCTGACGCGCCAACTGCACCCATGGCACTGCAAGCACCCCACCTGGGACACGGTGTCGGCCTGCGTCCCAGGCACTTTCCGCGCTTTCTCGAGGGCCGCCCCGAGGTGGACTGGGTGGAGGCCATCAGCGAGAACTTCATGGGCGTGGGCGGCCGCCCGCTCGCGGTGCTGGAGCGGGTGCGTCGGGACATCCCCGTGGTGCTCCACGGGGTGTCTCTGTCCATCGGCTCCGTGGACAAGCTCGACACGGAGTACCTCGCCCAGCTGAAGGACCTCGTCGAGCGCATCCAACCAGCGCTGGTGTCGGACCACCTGTGCTGGGGCGTGCACCGAGGGCGCTACGTGCACGACCTCTGGCCCCTGCCCTTCACCGAGGAGGCGCTGGCGCACGTGGCAGGGCGCGTGGCCGAGGTGCAGGACATCCTCGGCAGGCAGCTGCTGCTCGAGAACGTGTCCAGCTACCTCACGTACGCCGAGTCCACGCTGACGGAATGGGAGTTCCTCGCAGAGGTGGCCGAGCGCGCCGAATGCGGCATCCTCCTCGACGTCAACAACGTCCACGTCTCCGCGCGCAACCACGGCTTCTCCGCACACGCCTTCCTCGCGGGCATTCCTCCCGCGCGGGTGGGGCAGATTCACCTCGCGGGGCATCTGGACACTGGCAATCTCCTGCTCGACACGCACGACCGCGAGGTGAGCGACGAGGTGTGGGCGCTCTACCGCGAGGCCATACGCCGCTTCGGGCCCACCTCCACCCTCATCGAGTGGGACGAGGGTGTCCCGGAGTGGGAGCGGCTGGTGGAGGAGAGCCGGAAGGCCGCGGGGGTGGAGCGCGAGGCGCTGGCTGCGCGGAACGGGGAGCGACGCTTCGTTTCACAGCCCCCTCACCCTGTCCCTCTCCCAGGGGGAGAGGGGAGTGGGGCGCCATGAGCCTCGCGTCCACGCAGGCGGAGCTCTACCGCCTCCTCACCGGCGCGGAGACCGCGACGGCAGAGCGGCTGACCGGCCTCGTCCAGGGCACGAGTGACGCGCCTGCGGAGTCCCGAGTGGAGGTGTACGCATGGATGTACGTCGAGCGGCAGGTGGACGCGCTGCGCGAGGACTTCCCGAAGCTCGCCACACTGCTCGGGCCCGAGCGCTTCGCCACGCTGTGCGCCGACTACATCTCGGCGCACCCTTCCGAGCATCCCTCGCTCGCGAGGCTGGGACGGAGGCTCGCGGAGTTCGTCGCCACCTACCCCGTGGAGCGGAAGGACCTGACCGACCTGGTCGCGCTGGAGTGGGCCCGCGCAGAAGCCCTCCTCGCACCGGATGCCGCGGCCGCCTCCCCTCTCCCCCTGGGAGAGGGACAGGGTGAGGGGGCCGTGCCACCAGGCATTGCGCTGTCTCCCGAGTCCTTCGCCCGGACGCGCCTCACGTTCGTGCCATCGACCCGCGTGCTCTCCCTCCGGCACGACGTGCTTCCACTCTGGCGCGCCCTCGAGGACGCCGAACCACCGCCCCCGCCGCGTGCGGAGCCCACGCACGTGCTCGTCTGGCGCAAGGGCTGGGACGTCTTCCACGTGGCGCTCGGTCCCGAGGAGGCCGACGCGCTGACACGGGCCGCTGCGGGCCAACCCCTCGAGGAGGTCTGCGACGCCTTCGCACACCTCCCAGATGCGGCAGAGGCCGCCTTCACCGCGCTCGGAAGCTGGCTGGTGGAGGGGCTCATCCACTCTTTCGAAGACAGGAGCGAACCATGAGTCTCCAATCCAACCTCGCCTGTGTCCGCCGGACGGCGCAGGACGCCACCGGAAAGCTCGCGTGGCTTCCGCCCACGCTGGCGCGGCTGGCGCTCGGGCTGGTGTTCCTGCTGAGCGGCTGGGGCAAGCTCCACAACCTCGGGATGGTCACCAACTACTTCACCGAGCTCGGCATCCCGCTGCCCGCGCTCAACGCGACGCTCGTCGCGTGGACCGAGTTCGTCTGTGGCGCGCTGCTCCTCCTGGGCTTCCTCTCCCGCCTTGCGGCCGTGCCGCTGATGGGGGTGATGGCCGTGGCGATCCTCACCGCGAAGCGCTCGGAGATTGCCGGGCTGACGGACCTCTTCGGGCAGATGGAGTTCGCTTTCCTGTTGCTGCTGGCCTGGGTGGCCATCGCAGGGCCCGGGCCGCTGTCGCTCGAGCGGTTGCTGCACCGCCGTCAGGTGCACCGTCCGGCGCCGGCGTGAGGTGACCGGAGCGCTGGCGGGGGTGTGCCACCCATGAGCTGGACCATCCACTCCCACGCTGCCCTCGGCGACGGCCGCTCCGTGGCCCTCGTCGCGCGCGACGGCACGCTGACGTGGCTGTGCTGGCCCCGCTTCGACAGCCCTTCCGTCTTCGCGGGCTTGCTGGATGCGAGTCGTGGAGGCGTGTGGCAGCTCCGACCGAACGGGGGCTTCCAGGTGGAGCGGCGCTACCACCGGGACAGCAACGTGCTTCGCACCACCTTCCACGTCGCGGCTGGCTGCCTCGTGGTGACGGACGCCATGCCGGTGGTGCCGGACGGCGAGCGTCACCCGCGCCTGCGGCCGGAGCACGAGCTGGTTCGTCACGTGGTGTGCGAGCGCGGGGAGGTGGAGCTGGACGTCCTGTACGCCCCCCGACCCGACTGGGGCCGTTGCCGGGCGCCCCTCCACGACCGCGGCGCCCTCGGCTGGCGCATGGAGATGGGCCACCGGCTCCTCTCCCTGCGCACCGACGCACCGCTGCGCAGGGTGGACGCGCAGACGCTGGAGGGTCGCTTGCGGCTGCGCGCGGGCCAGGCCCTCCACTTCTCGCTGACGTGGACGGACGAGGGACCCGCCGTGCTCAGTCCGCTGCGGCCCCATGTCCCTGATGCCATCGCCCGCACCGACGAGGTGTGGCAGCGCTGGGCTGCGCGCATTGCCTACGCAGGGCCCTACCAGGACGCGGTGGTCCGCAGCGCTCTGGCCCTCAAGCTCCTCGTCTTCTCGCCGTCCGGGGCAATCGTGGCCGCGCCCACCACGTCCCTCCCGGAGTGTCCCGGGGGCTGGCTCAACTGGGACTACCGCTACTGCTGGCTACGCGACGCGGCCTTCACCGTGAGCGCGCTCTTCCGCCTCGGCCTCGCGGAGGAGGCGGAGGCCTTCGTCAGCTGGATGCTGCACGCCACGCGTCTGACGCTGCCGGAGCTTCGCGTCCTCTACGACGTGTACGGACGCCCGCCGGAGCGCGAGACCCTCCTCGAGCACCTCGAGGGGTACGAAGGAAGCCGGCCGGTCCGCATCCGCAACGCCGCGAGCACCCAGCTTCAGCTGGACTGCTACGGGGAGGTCATCGAAGCGGCCACCCAGCTCGTCCGCCGCGGTGGGCACCTGGACGGACAGGCGCGGCACCTGCTTCGCAGCCTGGGCACCTACGTCTGCGAGCACTGGCGGGAGCCGGACGCGGGCATCTGGGAGTCGCGCGGTCCACTGCGTCACCACACGTACTCACGCGTGCTCTGCTGGGTCGCGCTGGACAGGCTGCTGGAGCTGCACGCCCTCGGGGCACTGCCCTCCCTTCCCCGCGCGCGGCTCGAGGAGGAGCGCCGCCTGCTGCGCGAGGAGGTGGAGACGCGCTGCTGGAGCGAGGAGCTGCAGAGCTACGTCGAGTGGCGGGACGGGCACACCCTGGACGCGTGCCTCCTCCTGCTCTCCTGGTACGGGTATGCGCGCCCGGACGAGGAGAGGCAGCGCGCCACGTGGCGCTGCATCGTCGGGCGGCTCGGCACGCCCGGCCGACTGCTCTACCGCCACGAGCGCAGCCGGGACGAGGGCGAGGGGGCCTTCGCCCCGTGCAGCTTCTGGGAGGCCGAATACCTGGCGCGCGGCGGGGGCTCGCTCGCGCAGGCCACCGAGTCCTTCGAGTGGGCGCTACGCTACGCCAACGACGTGGGGCTGTTCGGCGAGGAGGTGGACGTGCGCACGGGGCAGGCGCTGGGCAACTTCCCCCAGGCCTTCACCCACGTGGGTGTCATCAACACGGCGCTGGCACTGGAGGAGCGTGCCCGCAGGGAGCGTGGCGCGAGCCCCGAGCACGCCTCCTGGGTACATGCGTCGGAGAGTCCGGAGGTGCGCGGATGATGACGATGATGTGGGGCAGCTGGCTCCTGTGGGGATTCGTGGCCACGGTGGTGCTCACCACGCTGATGGCGGCGAGCCAGGGGCTGGGCTTCACGCGCATGAACATGCCCTACCTGCTCGGCACCATGCTGACGACGGACCGCGACCGGGCGCACGTGGTGGGCGTCCTCATGCACCTGGCCAGCGGGTGGGCCTTCTCGCTCGTGTACGTCCTGACGTTCCTCGCGTGGGGCAAGTCCGGGGTGTGGCGGGGGGCGCTCATCGGCGTCGTCCACGCCGCGTTCGTCCTGGTGGTGGGGATGCCCATGCTGCTGCCCGGTCTGCATCCATGGATGGTCAGCGAGCAGCACGCCGGCGTGCACGTGCGGCAGCTCGAGCCTCCGGGCTTCCTGGGGCTTCACTACGGCATGCGCACCCCCATCTCCGTGCTGGTGAGCCACGTCGTCTTCGGCGCCATCCTCGGTGCCTTCGTCCACGTCTAGTGGCCAGCGCGCCGCCCCGCGTTCAGCGAAGGCGCCGCAGCTCGGCGAGCACCGCGTTCCGGACGTCGTCGATGCGCTCGCTGATGCGCTTCACGCTGGCCTCGTCCTCCCTGAGCTGCGTCCACTCCACCCCCCAGGCATGGACCAGCCCCTCGCACTCCGCGGGGACCGGCGGTGAGAGCAGCTGGCAGAGGTCACCGATGAGCGAGACACGCCCCCAGCCGCTGAGCGGGTCAGTCGGTACGTCCCCGAGTCCGAAGTGGGTCGCGTTGACGATCATCTGCAGCTCGCCGAGGTTCTTCAGCACCTCGAAGCCCGCCTGACGGATGCTGCGGTTGCGCTCCGTGCGCTCGTTCCGCCAGGCGGAGTAGCCCAGGCTGGACAGCGCGAGCGCCAGACTGATGATTGCCACCAGGTTGTGACTGACCTGCCTTCGCAGCGTCCTGTTGCCATTCTCATCCACGAGGGGTCCAATCATCGATGCGCCACCAGGGAGGAGTCCATGGGCTGGTACACGACGAACGTGGTTCCCCGCATCGTCAACCTCGCTCTGGGCAGCGCTGAAGTCGCGACGTTGCGCCGCCGGGTCGTCGAGGGCCTATTCGGCGAGGTGCTGGAGGTGGGCTTCGGCTCGGGACACAACCTGCCGCTGCTCCCGGAAGCAGTGAAGCGCTTGCGCGCGGTGGACCCGGACCACGTGGGACGTCGGCTCGGGGCGGCGCGCCTCGCCGCCTCGAGGGTGCCCGTCGATTTTGTCGGACTGGATGGACAGTCGCTCGAGCTCCCCGACGCCTCCGTGGACAACGCGCTCATCACCTTCTCGCTGTGCACCATCCCCGATGCCTCGCGCGCTCTGTGTGAGGTGCGGCGGGTCCTGAGGCCGGGCGGCCGCCTCCACTTCCTCGAGCACGGCCTGGCGCCAGATGCGCAGGTGCAGCGTTGGCAGCACCGCCTGGAGCCCCTCCAGCGCAGACTCGCCGGAGGTTGCCACCTCACCCGCGCGGTGGACCGTCTGGTCGAGACAGCCGGCTTCCGGTTCGAGCGGCTCGAGCGCTTCTACGGCGACATGGGACCCAGACCCATGGCGGCGCTCTATCTCGGGGTGGCGGTCGCTGCCTCGCAGCAGATGGCGTTGCCACAGGCCCGCTGAGGCGCATGGACAACGTCCCACGGCGAATGGCGTTCGTCTTCACGGTGCTGCTCATCGCCGTCCACTCCCTCGCCGGATGTCGGGCCGATGTCCCACCGGAGTACGTGCGTCTGCGGGGTCCGGCCCCGGCTCTGCGTGACGTGCCTCCCTCGCGTTCCCACCTGGTGGTGTTCTGGGCCTCGTGGTGCGCGCCGTGCCGTGAGGAGACGCCGGCACTGCGGGCGCTCGCCGAGGCGCCACCGCCCGGCCTCGCCGTCGTCGTCGTCAGTCACGACGAGGACATGGACTCCGTCACGCGCTTCTTCGGAGGCGATGCGCCTGCGAGCTGGCACCTCCGTCTGGACACGGACCGACAGTGGGCCCGTGCCTTCGGGGTGGACACGCTCCCGACGAGCGTGTTGGTGGCCGATGGGCGTCTG
>JAKEEX010000216.1 GCA_022616315.1 Myxococcaceae bacterium | reverse complement strand
TGCGGCTTCGCGGTGGAAAGGGCGTGGCCACCGCGCTCGGTGTGGCGGCGGTGCTGGTTCCCTGGGCGGCGCTGGCGGGGGCCGGTGTCTACCTGGCGCTCGTACTGCCGTTCCGCATGAGCTCACTCGGCTCGCTCTTCGGCGGATTCGCTGCGGTCGCGGTGGCCTGGGTGACGGCGCGCTCACACGAGGAGGCGCTCCTCATCAGCTTCCTCTTCGCGCTCGTCCTGTGGACGCACCGGGGCAACATCCGCCGGTTGATCACCCGATCCGAGCGTCGTGTGTAGTCGCCTGGCGCCTCAGCGTTCCTCGCGAGGTGCGCGCGGAGCGTAGGAGAGGAGGGTGCAGGGGATGGGGCCGTTCCAGAGTGCGCGCCGTCTGAGCGGACGCTGGTGGAAGGCGCTCTCGAAGGCCTCGTTCCCTGCGAGCACCGAGAGCCTCCAGCCTTCGAGGCCTCCGAGCACATCGCCGAGCTTGAAGTAGAAGCTCTTCATGCCCTTCTGCCCGCGCCCACCTTCGAGGCGGTCTCCGTAGGGTGGATTGGTGGCCAGGAGCCCCGAAGGTGCGGGAGGTGGGGCGCCCTTCAGGACATCGCGCAGTTCCACCTGCACCTCGGCGGAGAGCCGCGCCGCCGCCACGTTGCGACGCGTGGCCTCCAGCGCCTCCTCGTCCTTGTCCCGCGCAACGATGGGGACTTCCACCTTGCGCTCGTGTGCGCGTGCGTCCTGCCGGAGGGCCTCGAGCAGTGCCTCCGCGCGTGCGCCCAGATGCGGCCAGCGCTCCACGGAGAAGCGGCGGTGCAGACCCGGGGCCCGGTTGCGGGCAATGAGGGCCGCCTCGATGGCCAGCGTGCCCGAGCCGCACATCGGGTCCAGGAACGGCTCCTCGCCGTTGTAGCCCTCGGCACGGAGGATTGCCGCCGCCAGTGTTTCCTTCAGCGGGGCAGGCGTGGGGCGTGCCCGGTACCCGCGGCGGTGGAGGGGTTCGCCGCAGAGGTCCAGTGAGAGGGAAAGTCGGTCCTTCGCCAGGTGGGCCACCACGCGCACGTCTGGCTGCTGAGTGTCCACGTCGGGACGGCCGCCGGCCTTCTCCCTGAGGCGGTCCACCAGCGCGTCCTTCACCTTCAGCGCGGCGAAGCCGGAGTGCGTCACCTGGGAATCGCGGATCGTCGCTTCGACGGCGAACGTGGAGTCCGGGGTGAGGTGGTCTTCCCAGGGGATGGCCCGGGCCGCCTCGTAGAGGCCCTCGCCTCCCGGGGCGTCGGCTTCGTCTCCGAGCGGGAGGAGCACCCGCATCGCGATGCGCGACCACAGGCTGATCCGGAGCGCTTCATCGAGGTTGGCCAGGAAGCGCACGCCGCCGCGGTCCTGGCGCACCCGGCGCGCTCCGAGCTCCGTAAGCTCCGTGGTGAGGAGGTCCTCGGTTCCGCGTGCAGTGGTGGCAAAGAGAGCGAAGCGTTCGGCCATGGAACGCTCAAGGTGCGTGGTGTGAGGGGACTTGGGAAGGGGAAAGAAGGGTCTGCGGGAACCTGGGTGGTGAGCAGGGGAGCACGGCCCCCTCACCCCGTCCCTCTCCCAGCGGGAGAGGGGATTTAGGCGCCGGGCATCTCACCCACGGGACGGATGAGCACCTCGCGCGGCTTGGCTCCGTCTGCCGGGCCCACCACACCATCGCGCTCCATGCGCTCGATCATGCGGGCAGCGCGGTTGTAGCCGATGCGCATCTTGCGCTGGAGCATGGAGATGGAGACCTGGCGCATGTCCGCCACTGCCGCGAGCGCCTGGTCGTAGAGGCCGTCCGCGAGCTCGTCCTCCTCGCCTCCGCCCCCACTCTCCTCCTCACGCGGCTTGAGGATGGACTCGTCGTAGACGGGCTTGCCCTGGGCCTTGAGGTGGTCCACCGCCTTCTTGATCTCCGCCTCGGACACGAACGCGCCGTGCACGCGTTGAAGGTGCGCGCTCGTCGGCGGCATGATGAGCATGTCGCCCATGCCGAGCAGCGCCTCGGCGCCGATGGTGCCGAGGATGGTCATCGAGTCCGGCTTGCTGCGCAGCATGAAGCTGATGCGCGTGGGGAAGTTCGCCTTGATGACGCCCGTCACCACGTCCGTGGAGGGACGCTGCGTCGCCACCATCAGGTGGATGCCCGCAGCGCGCGCCATCTGCGCGAGCCGCGCCACGTACGTCTCGACCTCGCGGCTCGCCACCATCATCAGGTCCGCGAGCTCGTCGATGATGACCACGATGTACGGCAGCTTCCGGGGCGGCTCGGGCGTCTCCTCCGATGCAGCCTCGAAGCCCGGTGCCGGCTCCGCGCCCTCCAGGGCCGCGTCCACCGCGGCATCCAGCTCCGCGTCCGCGCCGTCGACCACGGGCTCGCGGAAGTCCTCCAGCGGCTCCTTCGGTACCGGCACGCCGAGCCCATCCTCGGACGCGCGCTCGGCCGCCTCCTCCGGGGCGCCCACGTCCACCACGACGACCTTCTTCGGCGGCGAAGAAGGCGCGTTCACGACGGCCGTGCGTGCGCTCCTTGCGCGCAGGGCGGCGCCCGCGTCCTTGGGAAGGCCCTCCACCATCTTGTTGTAGCCGGCGATGTTGCGCACGCCCGCGGCGGACATCACCGTGTAGCGGCGCTCCATCTCCTCCACCGCCCAGCGCAGCGCGAGCGCGGCCTTCTTCGGGTCCGTCACGACCGGCAGGAGCAGGTGAGGGATGCCCTCGTAGACGCTCAGCTCGAGCATCTTCGGGTCCACCATGATGAAGCGGACCTCCTCCGGCGTGGCCTTGAGGAGGATGCTCATGATCATCGAGTTGACCGCCACCGACTTGCCGGAGCCTGTCGTGCCCGCGATGAGCAGGTGAGGGGCCTTGGCCAGGTCGAAGACGTACGGCATGCCCTCGATGTCCTTGCCCACGCACATGGCGAGACGGGACGAGGACTTGTTGAACGCGTCCTGCTCGGCGATCTCCTTGAGGTAGACCGTCTCGCGGTCGCGGTTGGGCACCTCGATGCCCACCACGCCCTTGCCCGGAATGGGCGCGACGATGCGCACGCGCATGGCCTCCATCGCCATGGCGAGGTCGTCCGCGAGCGACGCGATCTTCGACACCTTGATGCCCGGCCCCGGCACGAACTCGTACATGGTGACGACGGGGCCAGGACGGATCTCCACCACCTCGCCCTGGATGCCGAAGTCCGCGAGCTTCGCGCGCAACTTCTCCGCAGTGGCGAGGAAGGCGTCCTGGTCGAGCGTGCTGCGCCCCTTCGTCTCGCACTCGAGCACGTCCAGCGGCGGCAGGCTGAACGCCGTGCGCCCGTCCGCGAACTGGAACTGCTCCTGGGCCTTTTTCGTGGGCCTCGGCGGGGCCTTGGGGGCCACGATGAGGGGGGTGCGGTCTTGCGACTTTTCCTGCGCCGCCGAGCCGGCAACCACATTCCCCTCACCCTGTCCCTCTCCCGGGGGCAGAGGGGAGGAGGTTCCGTCTCCTCGGGGAGAGGGCAAGTGTGAGGGGCCGTCACCGTGTCCCTGCTCATGCGCCACCGCTCGTGAAGCAGGGGCTTCCGGTGCGGTGACGATCGAGGGCGTCCTGCGCTCGCGCTTGCGCGGGGACTCGGGCGCCGCCTCCGCCGCCAAGGGCGTTGGACGCGCCGTCGCAAATGTCCCGAATGAGCCGACCCACGCGGGGTCCGCACCCGGGGGAAGCGCCACGGGGCCCTGGGTCTCGCGGGCGTCCTCCTCCGGGACCGTCGCTTGCTTCGCCGACGCGGGCAGCGCCAGTCGTCCGCGGGCTGGCGCCGCGAGCTCCTTTCCTGCGCCCTTCTTGCCCCGCGCCGCCTGACGCTCCTCGGCGAGACGGGCCTGACGGGCAGCCTCTTCCGCGGCGGCCTCGGCCTCCGCGAGCGCCCGCTCGGCGTCCTCGAGCTCCTCCTCGTCCGCCTCCAGCTGCGCGAGGAACGCAGCGTCCTCCAGACGGGCGCGGGCCGCTGCCTCCTTGCGCTCGGCCCAGGCCTCCCGCTGTCGCTCCCAGAGCGCTGCTGCCGCTGCTGCGACCCGGCGTCCCACCGCGACGGCCACGCCCCACAGGAGGGCGCAGAGCTTCAGGAAGGCGTACTGCGTGCCCACGATGAAGGCGGCGATGCACACCGACGACACGAGGATGACCGTGCCCACGGTGGAGAAGAGGCCCGAGAGCACGCCACCGAGGCTGCTTCCCACCAGGCCACCCGGCGCATGGGCCCAACCGGGCTCCCCCTGGAAGACGAGCTGCGCCAGCACCGCCCCGGACAGCACCAGGAGCAGGAGCGAGAGCATCTGCGGCCAGCGCCGCCGCTCGCGGCTCCCCACGAGGACGATGGCCGCCGCATAGAGCCCCGCCACCGGGGGGACATATGCACACACGCCGAGCAGGCCCCGGAAGGCCTCGGCGATGAGGTGGCCCACGGGCCCCACCGAGTTGCGGAACCCGGGTCCGATCCGGTCCTGCACGTCGAAGGTGGCCACGGACAACAGGGTCAGGACCGAGCCGGCCAGGAGGAACGTGCCGGTGAGAGCGCGACCACCCGCGCCGCCGGTCTTCATCCGCTGCTCCTGGATTGCCTTGCGCCGCTGCGTGATGTCCTGCCGGGAGAGGACCGCCTTCTCCGCCCGGGACTTCTTGGCCGCCATGTCCCTTCCCCTCGCCGTAGCAGACTGTAGCGCTCCGGCCGGAGGAGGATAGGGAGGGGGTTCTCACGGTCAATTTTCCAACCGCGGAAGCAGACGCCGTCCGAGCAGCGGACTCCGCACGCTCTGGTGCGCAGAATTCTTCTGTTCCATCGGAGACGAACGGCTATTGTGCCGCGATTCCGTCGCGTGGATGCGCGGAGCTCGAGTGCACATGGACGTTCAGTGCGAGCGGTGTCAGGCGGAGTACCAGCTGGAAGCGGCCCGCATTCCGCCGGGTGGGGCCTCCGTGCGCTGTACGGCGTGTGGCCACGTATTCCGGGTGAGCAGACCGGGTGAGGACGCCGGTGAAGCGGCCGCTGCGGGGGCCCGTTCTTCGAGGGACTGGCGGCTGCGCAGGGTCGACGGTGCGGTGATTCCCTTCAAGGACTCGTCCGTCCTCCAGCAGTGGATCCTCGAAGGGCAGGCGACGCGCGAGGACGAGCTCAGCCCGGACGGCGTGGCCTGGCGGAGGCTCGGGGAGGTTCCCCAGCTCCTGCCCGTCTTCGAGAGGGTGGACGCGTTCGGCACGGTGCGCACGGCCGAGGAGCCCGAGACGCCAATGGAGCAGACGGGGCGCCAGTTCCCGGCTGCGGCTCCCGAGGTGTCGCCTCCGCCCACGGACGTGGAGGCGACGCGCGTCTATGACACGTCGAAGCTACCGACGTTCGAGACTCCGGTCCCCGAGGGCGAGCACTTGCCGCCGTGGGAGCCGGTCCCCGAAGAGGGCGGCGTGGAGGAGCAATTCCCCGGCGCAGTGACCCAGCCGCTCCCGAGCGAGGTCTACGTTCCCGCCGGAGAGCTCGCGGGTGAGGCGCCTGCGCCCGTGGAAGAGGAGCTGCCCCCGGCGCGCCCCGCCCGTCCACGGTGGCTCCTTCCGGCGGCGGCCGCGGCGGCTCTCGCGGGCGTTGCAGCCGTGGCGCTGTTCACGCTCCGGACGGAGGAACCTCCTCCCACGCGCCCGAGGGCAACCAGGCCCGGTGCACCCGCGGGCGCCCGGACCCCTGTCGGCGTGGCAGCTGTCGATGCGGGAGCACCGCGCGAGAGGGTGGCCGCGGCTCCGGCGACCACGGCCCGGGACGCGGGAATCGCGGCGCCTGGCCAGAAGCCGGCCGTGGTCGAGGCACCGGGCAAGGGTGCAGGCGTCTCGCCCGCACCCCGGGCTGCAGGGGCGGCCGTCGCAGCGGATGCCGGAGTCCCCGCTGACGCCGTCGCCGCCGCCGAGGACGGGGAGATGTTCGACCGCTGGCTCCTCTTCGGGGACAGGCGCCTGAAGGAGGGCGACTCCCGGAAGGCCCTGCGCTCCTACACGCGTGCCGCGGAGCTGGATCCTTCGAGCCCCGAGCCCTACGTCCGGAGAGGCCAGGCGCAGCTGAGCCTCGGGAACCCGAAGGCGGCCGTCGTGGACTACCGCGAGGCGCTCGAGCGTGACCCGCGCAACGGCCCTGCGATCTTCGGGCTCGCGGAGGCGTCACAGGCCCTGGGTGAGACCAAGGACGCGCGCGAGGGCTACCAGCGTTATCTCAAGGTACTCCCGCGGGGACCGCGCGCCGAGGAGGCGCGCGCGAAGCTCGGCGAGCTGGAATCGAAGCAGTAACTGGAGGCGTACACCGTCATGGCGAACATCGAGAAGCCGTCCTCGAACGAGGAGGATTTCTTCGCCCGCGAGGAGATCGAGAAGAAGCGCAAGCTCGCGCTGGAGCAGGCCCGCATGATGGAGCAGCGCGAGCGCGAGGAGCGTCGCAAGCTGCACTACATGAAGTGCCCCAAGTGCGGCATGGACCTCCAGGCGCTCGAGAAGGGCCCCGTCCAGCTGGACACCTGCTTCAACTGCCACGGCGTGTGGCTGGACGCGGGAGAGCTCGAGCAGATGGTCAACGCGGGTCCCGAGGTGAACCGCACCTGGATGGGCTCGGTGCTCAACCTCTTCCGACGCAAGTAGCCGCGGCGGCTCGAAGCCCCGATGAAGCTCACGCTCGAGCAGGTCCGCCACGTGGCCCACCTGGCGCGGCTGGCGCTCACACCCGAGGAGGAGGTGCGTGCGGCTTCAAAGCTGTCCGCCATCCTCGACGCGGTGGACACGCTGCGGGAGCTGGACACGACGGACGTGCCACCCACCAGCCATGCCGTGCTGGTGGAGGCGCTGCTTCGCGAGGACGTCGTGAAGCCCGGCCTGCCGCCCGAGGTGGCGCTCGCCAACGCCCCGGCGAAGGCGGACACGAGCTTCGTCGTCCCGAAGGTCATCGAGTAGTCCCTGCTGGTCCGCCGGGGGCGCAATGAGCCTCACCGACCTCACGCTTCAGGAGCTGTCCACGAAGCTCGCCGCACGCGAGGTGTCCGCGGTGGAGGCGACGCGCGCGTGCCTGGACCGCATCCGGGCGGTGGATGGGCAGGTCCACGCTTTCCTGCGGGTGGACGAGCAGGGCGCTCTCGCCGCCGCCGCGGCCTCGGATTCACGCCGCGGCGCTGGCGGGGCCCTTTCCCAGCTCGAGGGAGTGCCCCTCGCGCTCAAGGACAACCTCCTCACCGAGGGCCTCGAGACGACGTGCGCGTCGCGCATCCTCGGGGGCTTCATTCCGCCGTATGACGCCACCGTGGTGCGCCTCCTGAAGGACGCCGGGGCGGTGCTCCTGGGCAAGACGAACCAGGACGAGTTTGCCATGGGCTCGTCCAACGAGACGTCGGCGTTCGGCCCTTGCCACAACCCGTATGCGCTGGACCGAGCACCTGGCGGCAGCTCCGGGGGAAGTGCGGCGGCGGTGGCGGCGCGCGAGGCATTCGGTGCGCTCGGGACGGACACGGGGGGCTCCATCCGTCAGCCCGCGGCGCTCTGCAACGTGGTGGGCCTCAAGCCGACCTATGGACGCGTGAGCCGCTTCGGCGTCATCGCCTTCGCGAGCTCGCTGGACCAGGTGGGCCCCCTCGGCCGCACCGTCGCGGACGTGGCGGCGCTGCTACAGTTCATCGCGCGGCACGACGCGCAGGACGCGACCAGTGTCCCGGCGACGGTGCCCGACTACTCCGCGGAGCTCGAGGCAGGTGTGGCGGGGATGCGGCTCGGCCTCCCGCGCGAGTACTTCGCGGGGGGCATGGACCCGGAGGTGGAACAGGCGGTGCGCGATGCAGCACGCGCCTACGAGCAGATGGGGGCCACACTCGTGGAGGTCAGCCTGCCGCACACGCGGTACGCGCTCGCCGCGTACTACCTCATCGCGCCCGCGGAGGCCTCGAGCAACCTGGCGCGCTACGACGGCGTGCGCTACGGCCTGAGGGCGAAGGGAGTGCGGGGACTGGAGGAGCTGTACTCGCGCACTCGCGAGGAGGGTTTTGGGCCCGAGGTGAAGCGGCGAATCATGCTCGGCACCTACGCGCTCTCCGCGGGCTACTACGATGCGTACTACCTGAAGGCGCAGAAGGTCCGCACCCTCATCCGCCGCGACTTCGAGCAGGCCCTCGCCGGCGTGGACGCGCTCCTGACGCCCACGTCGCCCGTGCCGGCATTCAGGCTGGGCGAGAAGGTGGACGACCCGCTCGCCATGTACCTCATGGATGTCTTCACATTGCCGTGCAACCTCGCGGGGCTGCCGGGTCTCAGCCTTCCGGGTGGCTTCACGCGCGCCGGGCTGCCGGTGGGGCTGCAGCTGCTCGGACGGCCCTTCGACGAGGCGCGCCTGTTGCGTGTGGCGCGCGCCTTCGAGCGCGAGCACCCGTTCCACGCGCGTGCACCCCAGCTCTAGCCGCAGCGCAGGAGCCCCCGATGCCCATCGAAGACTTCCAGCCCGTCATCGGACTCGAGGTGCACGCGCAGCTGCTCACGGGCAGCAAGCTCTTCTGCAGCTGCGCCACGACGTTCGGTGCGCCGCCCAACCACCACGTCTGCCCTGTGTGCCTGGGGATGCCCGGCGTGCTGCCGGTGCTCAATGCGCGGGTGGTGGAGTTCGCGGTGCGCACCGGGCTCGCCCTGCGCTGCGAGGTGCGACGCACCAGCGTCTGGGCGCGGAAGAACTACTTCTACCCGGACATGCCAAAGGGCTATCAGATCACGCAGTACGACCAGCCCATCTGCGAGCACGGCGTGCTGACCATCGACACGCCCGGGGGCGAGCGCGACGTGCGCATCCGCCGCATCCACATGGAGGAGGACGCGGGCAAGAGTGTCCACGATGCGCACGCGGGCGCCTCACTGGTGGACCTCAACCGCGCCGGAGTTCCGCTCCTGGAGATCGTCTCCGAGCCGGACATCCGCTCGTCGGAGGAGGCGGCGGAGTACCTCAAGGCGCTTCGCGACGTCGTCGTCTACCTCGGGGTGAACGACGGCAACCTGGAGGAGGGAAGCTTCCGCTGCGATGCCAACGTGTCGGTGATGCCGAGGGGAAGCGCCACCCTGGGCACGCGCGTGGAGCTGAAGAACCTCAACTCGTTCCGGTTCGTGCGCCTCGCCATCGACTACGAGATTGCGCGCCAGGTGGAGGTGCTCGAGTCCGGCGGGAAGGTCCAGCAGGAGACGCGCCTGTGGGACGCGCAGCGGAGCGAGACGCGTGCCATGCGCGGCAAGGAGGAGGCGCACGACTACCGCTACTTCCCGGAGCCGGACCTGCCGCCTCTGCACCTGGAGGATGCGCTGCTGGACCGGGTGGCGACCTCACTGCCGGAGTTGCCGCGCCCGCGCTTCAGGCGGTTCGTGAGTCAGTATGGACTGCCCGAGGACACCGCCCATGTGCTCACCGGGGAGCGCGCGCTCGCGGATTACTTCGAGGCCGTGGCGCTCCACGTGAAGGATCCGAAGCGGCTGGCGAACTGGCTCCAGGGGGAGCTCTTGCGGCTCCTCAAGGAGGAGAACGCTTTGCTCTCCGCGCTGCGCTTCACGCCCGCGCAGCTCGGCGAGCTTCTGGGAATGGTGGAGGCGGGGACCCTGTCGGCCAGCGCGGCGAAGGATGTCTTCGCAGAGATGTTCCGTACCGGCCGCGCGCCTCGCGACGTCGTGGCGGAGAAGGGGCTCGCTCAGGAGAGCGACGTCGGCGCGGTGGAGGCCGTGGTGGACCAGGTGCTCGCGGCGTGTCCCAAGGAGGTCGCGCAGTACCAGGCCGGGAAGAAGCAGGTGCTCGGCTTCCTCGTGGGCCAGGTGATGCGGGCCATGAAGGGGAAGGGGAATCCTGCGCTCGTCAACCAGGTGCTGAAGTCGCGGCTCGGGGAGTAGGGGGAAGAAGTCCGGTTGCACGGCCCCCTCCCCCTTTCTCCCTCTCCCAGAGGGAGAAAGGGGAGTGGGGCTCAGACCCCCGCGAGCTCACCGCTCGCGTCTCCGTTCGCTCCCGCGTGCACCGGCGCCGGTGCGATTCCGAGCCGCCGCGTGACGAGCTCGTGCAGCACGTAGATGACGGGCGTGAGGCCCACGGCGATGAGCACCTTGATGCCGTACTCACCCGTGGCCTTCGTCAGCACCCACGGCAGCGGGCGCGCGCCTCCGCTGCTCGCCGCGGGGAAGACCCACCAGAAGAGGAGGTTGATGATGAACGTGTCCACCAGCTGGCTCGCCAGCGTGGACCCCGTGGCCCGGAGCCACAGGTGGCGCGAGTTCGTCAGCGTCTTCCAGAACGCGAACACGGAGATGTCCAGGAGCTGGCCGCACAGGTACGCGACGAGCGACGCCACGAAGAGCGTCCCGCCGATGCCGAACACCTTGTTGAACTCGCCGTCCTGGAAGTAGCTGTTGGGCTCCGCCGCGGGCGCCATGGCCACCTGCAGGATGACGTAGGCGAAGACGGCCACCCACATGCCCACGAAGGTGAGGAAGCGCGCGCCGGCCCGGCCGTAGAACTCGTTCACCAGGTCCGTCAGCAGGAAGGTCACCGGGAAGGCGAAGAGCCCCACCGACACGGGCTGCACGTACGTCCAGTCCCCCAGGCCCACGGTGATCGCGAACGCCTTGCCGCCGATGAGGTCCCCGAGGACCAGGCACGTGACGAAGACCGCGGCGAGGGCGACGTAGAGCTTCTGCTGGCGGCTGAGGACCATGGCACTCCCGGGAGGGGTCCGGGTCTACTGGAAGGCAGGTCCGGATGCACGTCCGGCCCAGGAGGGAGCAGGGGAGGATGGAGGGCCGCCGCTCGCACGCTGGCCGAGAGGCCGGACGCTGCCATTCCCCCTCCCCGTTGCCATCGTCCGGGGGCGCTGCAAAGGCTTGACTGCTCAGGGGACTTCTCTTATGTCCGCCTGCCCTTTCGCGCTGGCCCGCCTCGTTGCGGGGCCTCCTTCACCGGCGGCGCGAGACGTGGTTTTGGGGCAAAGCTTCCGGGCCGCAGCCCGGGTCGACAGGGGTCTGGACGATGTACGCAGTCATTCGCACGGGCGGCAAGCAGTACAGGGTGGCCGAGGGCGACGTCCTCCGCGTGGAGAAGCTCGACACCGCGGTGGGCACCGATGTGACCTTCGGCGAGGTCCTGATGCTCGGCGGCACGGACAGCCCCAAGGTGGGCCGGCCCACCGTCTCGGGGGCCAAGGT
>JAKEEX010000215.1 GCA_022616315.1 Myxococcaceae bacterium | reverse complement strand
GCGGAGACGGCGGAGGTGCTCGGCGTCAGCGAGGACGTGGTGAAGACGCGGCTCCACCGCGCGAAGGGCCAGGTGCGCGACGCGCTCTACGCCGCCGCGGGAGCGGGGGCCGAGGAGGTGTTCTCCTTCCATGCCTCGCGCTGCGACCGGGTCGTGGCCGCGGTGCTTGCGCGCATCCATCCTACGCCAGGGTGAAGGCGCCCTCCGGTTCGACCTCTCGGATGCCCCCAGGCTTGCCAGTCCACTCACTCCCCCTACCGTCCACCTCGACCCGGCGCCTTCCCGTGGTCACCGCACCGACGCTCGTACAGCTCGATGAGCTCGTCGATGAGGCCCTGCTTGAACAGGCGCACCGCGAGCGGCTCGAACGTCCGGCTGGGCGACACCACGCTCATCCCCGCACCGCGGCGTTGCCACCCCGGAAGCACGCGCGCCAACCTGCCTGACTCGACGAGTCCTCCGCCGACCACCTCGGGCAGCAGAGCGAGGCCCACGCCCTGCACCGCCGCGTTGCAAGCGAACACCATCAGGTCGGTGGTGACGTTGCAGTGCAGCTCCACCGACTCTTCGCGCCCCTCGGGCCCCGTGAGCGTCCAGCGCACCCGGCCGCTCGGCGCGTTGAAGCCGATGACGTCGTGTCGCGCGAGCTCGGCGAGCGCCTTCGGCGTCCCCCGCCTGCGCAGGTACGTGGGCGCAGCGAAGACGCCGAGGTCGGTGCTCGTGATGCGCCGGACCACCAGCGACGAGTCCTGGAGCACCCCTGCCCGGAGCGCCAGGTCGAAGCCTTCCGCCACCAGGTCCACGTGGCGCGAGGAGAAGGACATGTCGACCTGGACCAGGGGGTAGCGTTTCACGAACTTCGCCACGTAGCCCACGAGGAGCTCGTGCGAGTCGGGCGGGCAGCTGATGCGCACGCGGCCGCGCGGCTCGGTGCCCATCGCGCGCACCGACGCCGCCGACTCGTTGAAGCTCTCCAGCGCCACCCGTACCAGCTGGTAGTAGGCGCTCCCTGGATCCGTCAGGCGGACCGCGCGCGTCGTGCGCTGGAGCAGGCGCACCCCGAGCGACTTCTCCAGCGCGGTGACGCTCCGGCTCACCGACGACTTCGGCAACCCGAGGCTCCGCCCGGCCCCGGTGAAGGAGCCCTCCTCCACCACCCGGATGAAGGCGCGCACCTGGTTGAGGTCGATTGGTTCGCTATCAGCAACAGTTTGTTGTCGGGAGCGGCCGTAGTTGTCCATGGAGCATCAGACTATCTCTTGGCGCGTCTCGTTTCACTCCCTCGGAGGAGCACCATGTCGTTCAAGAACCTCGCGCCTCACGTCGCTCGCACCCTGCTGGGCCTGACCTTCCTCGTCTTCGGCCTTAACGGCTTCCTTCAGTTCCTGCCCGCGCCCCCGCCCGAAGCAGCAGCACGCCCCTTCCTCGAGGGGCTGATGGCCAGCGGGTACATGATGGCGTTCATCAAGGGCACCGAGGTCGCGGTGGGCGTGCTCCTGCTGGCGAACCGCTTCGTGCCCCTGGCCCTGGCGGTGCTCGCGCCGGTGATGCTGAACATCGTCGCCTTCCACCTCTTCCTCACGCCTCCTCGGACGCTGGGCATGCCGCTGGTCCTCCTCGGGCTCCACCTCTCCCTGGCATGGACGCACCGCGCCTCGTACGCGCAGATGTTGCGCGCGAGGCCTACGCGCCAGGCGAGCTTGCACGACGTGGCGGTTGGCTCGTTCGCCCGCGCGAGCTGAGACCGAAGCGCAGAGACCTTCGCCTCGAGCCTCGAGCTGACGGCGAAGGTCCTCGAGCAGCTGGGGCTGACGCACGCACAGAGCTGGAGCACCGTCGAGCGCTTCCGGGAGCACGACGAGGAGCTCCTGCGCCGGACGTTCCGGCACCACCGGGACGAGGACGCGCTGGCGGAGCTGATGCTCGCGGCCCGACAGGAGCTCGAGTCACTCTTCGAGGAGGATGAAGCCGAGCACGAGGCCACATGGTACCCGGAGGAGAGGGAGGAGGCCGGGCCGAGGTGAGGCCCTCGCAGCGGGGAGCCTCACGTTGGCAGGGCTCCACGGCTCATCCGTTGCGTGGCAGCCGCACCGTGAAGGTGGTGCCCTCCTCCGCGGTGGAGCGCACGTCGATGGTGCCTCCGTGGGCCTGCACCAGGTGCCTGACGATGTAGAGCCCCAGGCCGACGCTCCGGCTCTGCAGGCTCTGCAGGTCCACCTGCGCGCTCCCGCGCTGCATGGGCTCGAAGATGCGGGACAGCAGTCCAGGCGCGATGGGCTCCCCGGCGTTGTGGACCTGGAGCGTGACGCTGCCGTCCTCCCCGACGGTCCTCACCTCCACTGGCGTGCCCCTGGGGCTGTACTTGAGCGCGTTGCTGACGAGGTTGCTCACCACCTGCGCGAGCCGGTCGCTGTCCCATGCCCCCTCGCCTTTCCCCTCGGACATCAGGCGCACCTCCCGCTCAGGGTAGACGGCCTCCAGCTCCTCCACCACGCTCCGCACCAGTGCGTGGAGGTCCAGCGGCCTGCGCGTCACCTGGATGCCGCCACCCAGACGCGCCTGGGTGAAGTCCAGGAGGTCGCGGACCATGCGCACCCCGCGCTCGGCGGAGCGCTGGATGCGCGTGACCGCCGCGGTTCCCCGCTCGTCCAGCCCCTCACGCCGCAGCAGCGTCTGAGTCCCCACGAGGATGGCGGAGAGGGGAGTGCGCAGGTCGTGGCTGACGATGCCCAGCAGCTGCTGCTCGAACTCGCGC
>JAKEEX010000214.1 GCA_022616315.1 Myxococcaceae bacterium | reverse complement strand
GAGCGCGGCGAAGAAGCCGGCCCAGGCGAGCGGCATCCAGGGGAACATCTGGCCGAGCGACACCTTCGGGCCCGCGTCGAAACCGGGGCGGCGCACCACCTCCTCCACCGCCAGGGCCATCCGCGCGTCCGCCTTCGGCATCTGCGCGAGGATGCGGCGGCGGCTGCCAGGCCGGGTGAGCAGCGGCGTCAGGTCGAAATACACCCGCCCGCCGGCGGTGGCGGACCAGCAGCTGCGCTCGGTGGAGCCCCGGCGCTTGCCGAACGGGATGCACCGGCACCACGTGTCCGCGACGAGCGGCGGCACCGCCTCCGTCATGCCCTGGCGGTGGTTGAAGCTCTGGTAGACGTGGAGCGCGCCGTCGTGGGGCAGGGGCGAGAGGAGGGGGAACAGCGAGGTGATGGGGCGCGCCTGCAGCAGGAGGAAGCGCCCCCCCTCGCGGCACCACTCCACGTCCTGGGGCGCGCCGTTGACCGCCTGTGCGCGCTGTCCCAGGCCCACCAGCGTGCGCACGTCCTCGTCCGAGAGCACGTGTGCACCGCAGACCTCCGGCGGGAGCGCCTTCAGCTGCGTGCCACCCTCCACCCGCGGCTCGGTTGCGCACCGCTTGGCGCCGGTGCGGTACTCGAGGAGACGCCCGCCGCGCACATCCACCCGCACCTGGTCCGGCGCCACCCGGCCCGCGACCACCGCCTCGCCCAGGCCAAAGCCCGCATCGATGGCGGTGACGAAGCGGTTGCCAGTGAGCGGGTCGGCGGTGAAGAGGACGCCCGAGGCGTCCGCACGCACCATGCGCTGCACCACCACCGCGAGGGCCACATCGTCGTGGGGCACCCCTTGGCGCGCGCGGTAGGTGTGAGCGCGCTCGCGGTAGAGGCGGGCCATGCTGCGGCGCACGTGCAGGAGCAGCGCGTCCAGGCCGCGCACGTTGAGGAAGGAGTCCAGCTGTCCGGCGAAGGAGGCGTCGGGGAGGTCCTCCGCGGTGGCGCTCGAGCGCACGGCCCAGGCGCGCTCCGCACCGTATGCGGCGAGCGCCTCCGCGATGGCCCGTGACACCCTGTCGGGGAGCGGCCTGGTCTCGAGGTGGGCACGCAGGGCCCTGGCGGCCTCCGCCACCGCCTGCGGCTCCTCCACGCGCAGTCCGCTGAGCGCCCGCACCCGACGCCGCGTCGGTCCGTCGTCCACGAAGGCGGCGAAGGCCCGGGTGGTGACGCAGAAGCCCTCCGGCACGGGCAGGCCCGCGCCGACGAGCCGTGCGAGGCTCGCCCCCTTGCTCCCGACGAGGGCGGGCTCCCGGGCCTCGGCTGCGTCGAGAGGAAGGACGAGGGGCTCCATGACGGACACCTCCCTCCCGACATTGGGAATACCGGGCCGGTGAGGCAAGGGCGGGCTCAGCCGCCCGTGACACGCACGAGCGTCCCTGCCCAACGATGCCTACCCCAGCCACTCGGGGTGCTTCGTGGTGCCGTCGAAGACCTCGCTCGTCTTGTACTTCTCGTGGCGCCCATCGCGGGCCACGGGGGCCGTGCGAGCGAGCAGGGCCT